>SYDB01000098.1 GCA_005786815.1 Burkholderiales bacterium | reverse complement strand
GTGGGTATTTGGGCTGCGCAACTGTTTATCAAACACACCCAAGCGCCCGAGGCTGAAGCAGAAGTGCCAGGTAGCGCGCCTTAGCGTCATTCAAGTATTCAGTTTTTGAAATAGCTTAGTTTTAGGCCAATTTACATGAAACGCTATTGGTTGCTTTTTTCGCAAGTGGTTACCGTTTTATTTGCGGTGTGGTTTGTAATCGTCACCTTAAAGCCCGAGTGGTTAAACCGCCGCCCCTCTTTGCAAGGCGTGACTTTGCTGGAGGCGCCGTCCCATGCGCCTGGCACCGTCATGCTAGGCAGTTTGAGCCCTGCCGCAAAAAGCGCGGCGCCTGCAGTGGTCAGCATTGCCACTACCCAAGCGCGCACATCACATCCGTTGGCCAATGACCCATGGTTTCGGTTCTTCTACGGTGACCGCGAAGACGATAGCCCGCAAATGGGCTTGGGTAGCGGTGTGATCGTGAGCCCCGAAGGCTATATCTTGACCAATAACCATGTGGTCGAAGGTGCGCAAGAAATTGAAGTCACATTGAGCGACAGCCGGCGCACGACGGCCAAAGTGATTGGTACAGATCCAGATACTGATTTGGCGGTTTTGCGCATCACCCTAGACCGCTTGCCCGTCATCGCCATGGGCAACTCCGACACGGTGCAAGTAGGCGACAAAGTTTTGGCCATTGGTAACCCATTTGGTGTGGGCCAAACGGTGACGGGAGGCATCATCTCAGCCTTGGGCCGAAACCAACTCGGCATCAACACCTTCGAGAACTTTATTCAAACCGATGCAGCCATCAACCCCGGAAACTCTGGCGGCGCATTGGTGGATGTGAACGGTAGTTTGTTGGGTATCAACACCGCGATTTATTCGCGCTCTGGTGGCAATATGGGAATCGGGTTCGCCATCCCCGTGAACACGGCGCGAAAGGTGTTGGAAGGGCTGGTGCGCAACGGCCAAGTCACACGCGGTTGGATTGGCGTCGAGCCCGTTGAGTTGAACTCCGATTTGGCCGAGACGTTTGGCATCAAGCAAACCGAAGGTGTCATCATCACGGGAGTTTTGCAAAACGGGCCCGCATTCAAAGCGGGTTTGAAGCCGGGCGATGTTCTACTCGCGGTAGATGAGAAAGATGTGCGTAACGTGAGCGAGTTGCTAACACTCATCGCCGCACAAACGCCTGGCACTGCCGTCAAAATGCGAATCAAACGGCGCAATGCTGATATGACCCTAGAAGTGACGCCCGCCCAGAGGCCGGCTGCTAAGCTCAACAAGCCCGTTAAATAAACGAAAAATATTGCCGTGACCAAACAAGACATCAGCCGAAGTGAGTTGCTAAACGCTTTTCGTGGCGTGCTACAACCAGACAACTTCAAAGATTATGGCCCCAATGGTTTGCAGGTCGAAGGCCGTGAGCGCATCAGCCATATCGTGTCAGGTGTGACAGCGAGTCGCGCACTCATAGACGCAGCAATCGATGCGAAGGCCGATGCAATTTTTGTACACCACGGATTGTTTTGGCGCGGCCAAGACGGCACGGTCACGGGTTGGATGAAACAAAGACTGCAACGCTTGTTGCAACACGACATCAATTTGATTGCCTACCACTTGCCGCTAGATGCACATCCAGAGTTGGGTAACAACGCACAACTCGCCAAGCTGTGGGGCCTAGATGTGGTCAGCCGATTTGGTGATCAAAATTTGGGACTCTTGGGGCATCGCAACGATGGACAAGCTTTCCAAAGCGCGCAAGCCTTAGCGGACGCCATAGCCAAAACCTTGGGACGAACACCCACGTTAGTCAGCGAAGAAGCCAAGCCCTTGCAAAAAATTGCATGGTGCTCTGGCGGTGCACAAAGTTATTTCGAAGATGCGATTGCCGCTGGCGCGGATGTTTTTATCACAGGTGAAATTTCAGAACCTCAAGCGCATCTGGCGCGTGAGACTGGCGTCGCTTTTTTGGCCTGCGGGCACCACGCTACCGAGCGTTATGGGGCGCCTGCGGTGGCAGGCCATGTGGCGCATATGTTGGGGCTGTCGCACCAGTTCATCGACATCGACAATCCCGCTTAAGTGCACGAGCCCGTCTGACTATGCGCGCTGATATAAAGCCCATCGCCATCACCATCGGAGACGCGGCGGGGATTGGGCCAGAGATCATCGTCAAGGCTTTTTGCCAAGCGCCTGAGCAGTTTCACAACTGTATCGTGGTCGGTGACAAAGCTGTTATGCAACGGGCGTGGCAAGTGCTCGCTGCAACGCCACGGCCCATGTCTAGGCCAATGCCCATGAATATGCCTAAGCCTGTTCCTGTTCCTGTGCAAGAAGGGCTTTCGATCCAACAGGTGGGAATCCCTCTTGCAGCAGACCAGTTGCCCGTTTTTGGTCAGATCAGTGCAGTTGCCGGTCAACTTGCCGCAGACAGCATCACATGGGCGACCCAAGCGGTTATGCGCGGCGAAGTGTGCGCGATCGTCACAGCACCCCTTCACAAAGAGGCGCTCTCGTTGTCGGGCTTGAAGTTTCCTGGGCACACCGAAATGCTGCAAGCTTTGGCAGCACAACACCTGCACAAAACGATAGCTCAGTTGCCGGTGCGCATGATGCTGGCCAATCGAGAGCTCAAAACCGTCTTGGTCACTATCCACCAACCCCTGCGCCAAGCGATTGACGCCATCACGGTGGACAACATTCTCGAAACATTGCAAATCACCCATCGCGCTGAATTCGCTTTTACAGGGCGTGCGCCGCATCTTGCGGTGGCAGGACTTAACCCGCATGCAGGTGAGGGTGGTTTGTTGGGACGCGAAGAGATGGACATCATCCAGCCCGCCATAGAAATTGCCAAAGCGCAAGGAATGATTGTGAGTGGGCCATGGTCGCCCGATACCGTTTTTATGCGCGCGCGCGCTGAGCGCAGTCAGCCCGATGCCATTGATGTGGTGGTGGCCATGTACCACGACCAAGGGCTGATTCCCATCAAATATTTGGGTGTGGAGCAGGGGGTCAATATCACCCTCGGACTGCCCTTTGTGCGCACCAGCCCCGACCATGGCACCGCCTTTGACCTCGCTGGCAAGGGGGTGGCCGACTCTTCTAGCCTGCTAGAGGCATTGGCAGTGGCCCGAAGGCTTGCGGGGGTTGGTTTAGGGGCTTGATTCGGGTTTTCCCGCTCGGATACAATGGGCAGTTAACCCATTTGTGGCACAAAGCTCGAGGAATTTCATGAGTGACAACCCTGTAGATAGCAGCAAACGCACGTGGCTGATCGCCTCCACCTGCGCTGGTGCTGTGGGCGGCGTAGCAGTCGCAGTTCCCTTTGTTAGTACGTTTCAGCCTTCCGAGAAAGCCAAAGCTGCCGGTGCCGCTGTCGAGGTAGACATTTCTGCATTGGCCCCCGGTGAAAAAATGACCGTCGAGTGGCGTGGCAAACCCGTTTGGATCGTTAAGCGCACCCCCGATCAAGTGGATTCCTTGAAAAAAATCGAGTCCCAGTTGGCCGACCCGCTGTCTGAGCGCAAACCTAGCGAACTCACCCCCTCCTACGCCTTGAACCAGGCGCGCTCTATCAAGCCTGAAATTTTTGTTGCCGTGGGTATTTGCACCCACTTAGGTTGCTCGCCTTCAGACAAATTCCAAATCGGTGCACAACCTTCTTTGCCTGATGACTGGAACGGCGGTTTCTTATGCCCATGCCACGGTTCAACTTTTGATATGGCCGGCCGTGTTTACAAAAACAAGCCCGCACCCGACAACCTCGAAATCCCGCCACATATGTACCTGTCAGACACCAAATTGCTAATTGGTGAAGACAAAAAAGCCTGATCGGAAGCAACAACATGGCCAACTTCAAAGAGATTTCCCCTGACGCACCCGTAGCAGAAAAACTGCTCAATTGGGTAGACAACCGCTTTCCTGCATCCAAGCTCTACAAAGAGCATTTGTCCGAGTACTACGCACCAAAAAACTTTAACTTTTGGTATTTCTTTGGTGCTCTGGCCTTGTTCGTTTTGGTAATCCAGATCGTTACCGGCATCTTCTTGGTCATGCACTACAAGCCAGATGCTGCACTGGCATTTGCTTCGGTTGAGTACATCATGCGTGATGTGCCTTGGGGTTGGTTGATCCGCTACATGCACTCCACGGGCGCTTCAGCGTTTTTCGTCGTTGTTTACCTACACATGTTCCGTGGCTTAATTTATGGTTCATACCGCAAGCCCCGTGAGTTGGTGTGGATCTTCGGTTGCGCTATCTTCTTGTGCCTGATGGCTGAGGCCTTCATGGGCTACTTGTTGCCTTGGGGCCAAATGTCTTACTGGGGCGCACAAGTGATCGTGAACTTGTTTGCTGCCATTCCCTTCGTGGGCCCCGACTTGGCTTTGCTCATCCGTGGTGACTATGTGGTGAGTGACGCAACTTTGAACCGCTTCTTTAGTTTTCACGTGATTGCCGTGCCTTTGGTACTACTCGGCTTGGTCGTTGCGCACATCATTGCTTTGCATGAAGTCGGTTCTAACAACCCTGATGGTGTGGAGATCAAAGGCCCCAACGCACCCAAAGACGCAAACGGCCATCCATTGGACGGAATTCCATTCCACCCCTACTACTCTGTACACGACATCATGGGCGTAACAGGCTTCTTGATCGTGTTTTCCGCCATCATCTTCTTTGCGCCTGAATTCGGCGGCTACTTTTTGGAGTACAACAACTTCATACCAGCCGACCCGTTGAAGACACCTTTGCACATTGCGCCTGTTTGGTATTTCACGCCTTTCTATTCGATGTTGCGTGCTATCACCAGCGAAATGATGTACGCACTGATCGCTTGCGTATTGGCTGGCGCCTACTTTGGCGCTGTGCGTACCCAACTCTCTAACGCCATCAAAGGTGGAGTTTTAGGAGCGGCGGTCGTTTTGTCAATTCTGATGCTGTCTATAGACGCCAAATTCTGGGGAGTATTGGTGATGGGCGGAGCAGTCATCATCCTTTTCTTCTTGCCTTGGTTAGACAACTGCGCAGTTAAATCCATTCGCTACCGTCCCGATTGGCACAAGTATCTTTACGGCATCTTTGTGATCAATTTTGTTGTGTTGGCTTATTTGGGCGTCCTACCGCCGTCGGCTATTGGCGAACGTGTGTCGCAGGTGGGCACCTTGTTCTATTTCGGCTTCTTCTTGTTGATGCCTTGGTGGAGCACGATTGGCGACACCAAGCCAGTGCCTGACCGCGTAACGTTCACGCCTCACTGAAGAATTGACGAAACAGACTCACTATGAACAAAATTCTTCTCAGCCTCGTCCTTGCTTTTGGCTTAGTAGCTGGTGTAAAAGCCTCAGGTGGCGACAGCATTGCGTGGGATAAAGCGCCCAACAAAACCAATGACCTCGCTGCTTTGCAGCATGGTGCGAAATTGTTTGTAAACCACTGTTTGAATTGCCATTCAGCTGCATATATGCGATTCAACCGCTTAACAGATATTGGTTTGACCGAGCAGCAAATTAAAGACAACCTGTTGTTCACCACTGAAAAAATTGGTGAGACTATGAAGTCCAATATCGACCCCAAGCAAGCCAAAGAATGGTTCGGCGCAACGCCTCCTGACCTCACCGTGATCGCACGTTCACGCGCTGGCTCAGGCGGTACTGGCGCGGATTACCTCTACACCTATTTGCGCACCTTCTACCGCGACGAGACCAAAGCCACGGGTTGGAACAACCTAGCATTTCCTAACGTCGGCATGCCGCATGTGTTGTGGGAAATGCAAGGTGTTCGAAAGCCCATCTATGAAGAGCACGAGGGCGATGGCGGCCACACTGCCAAAGTTTTTAAAGCTTGGGAGCAAGTTACACCTGGCGCTCTTAACCCCTTGGAATATGACCAAGCCATTGGCGATTTGGTGGGCTATTTGCAATGGATGGGCGAGCCTTCTCAAAACACCCGCGTGCGTTTAGGCGTTTGGGTTTTACTCTTTCTCGGTTGCTTTATGGTGATTGCTTGGCGCTTGAATGCGTCGTTCTGGAAAGACATCAAGTAATCACTGTTCATTCGATGGCAGACCTTATGCTTGCCATCACCTCACGGAGTGGCAAACCAGTTTGTCACTCTTTTTGATTTTTAGGAGACACCCATTATGATGGTGCTTTATTCGGGAACTACGTGTCCTTTTTCTCACCGCTGCCGTTTTGTCTTGTTCGAAAAAGGCATGGACTTTGAAATCCGCGATGTCGATCTCTATAACAAGCCAGAAGACATCAATGTGATGAATCCTTATGGCCAAGTGCCGATCTTGGTCGAGCGTGATCTGATCTTGTATGAGTCCAACATCATCAACGAATACATCGACGAGCGTTTTCCTCATCCGCAACTTATGCCTGGTGACCCTGTTGACCGTGCCCGCGTGCGTTTGTTCTTGCTCAACTTTGAAAAAGAATTGTTCACCAACGTCACTATTTTGGAATCGCGCACTGCCAAGGCTAATGAAAAGGTTTTGGAGAAAGCCCGCGCGCACATCCGTGACCGTTTGACGCAGTTGGCCCCCGTGTTCTTGAAGAATAAGTTCATGCTTGGTGATAACTTCTCTATGCTCGACGTGGCCATTGCACCTTTGTTGTGGCGCTTGGACCACTACGGCATCGACCTCTCGAAAAACGCAGCCCCCTTGTTGAAGTACGCCGAGCGAATTTTTTCGCGTCCTGCTTACATCGAAGCGCTGACACCTTCTGAGAAGGTGATGCGCAAGTAATTGCTATGTTGAACGCTCCTGACGCATCGTCCACCCGTCCTTACCTATTGCGCGCACTGCATGAGTGGTGCACCGACAACGGCTACACGCCCTACATAGCAGTGCAGGTGGACGAGATGGTGCAAGTGCCTCAGGAATATGTCAAGAATGGTGAGATCGTGCTCAACGTGAGTTACGACGCCACCAGCAGCATGTCTTTAGGTAACGATGTCATCGAATTCAAAGCACGCTTTGCTGGCACGCCACGCGAAATCATCGTGCCTGTCGATCGCGTCTTGGCGATCTACGCCAGAGAGAACGGTCAAGGTATGGCATTCCCCATGCACACTAAAAACGGCGTGGAGACTGGCATAACATCTGTCTTGCCAGCGCCCGAGTCTCGTGCGCCATTGGCAGCAGTCACAACTTCAAAAACAGCAAGTGATTCATCGGACGATGACACAACTCCACCAACATCGCCCAGTGGTCGTCCGACTTTAAAGCGTGTCAAATAAAGTCGAAAGAGCGCAG
>SYDB01000097.1 GCA_005786815.1 Burkholderiales bacterium | reverse complement strand
CGCTCTGGTGATAGCGACGTACATCAAGCGTCGCTCTTCTTCCAATCCGTCGTAGTCATTCATCGAGTTTTCATGTGGAAACAAGCCCTCTTCCATGCCGGTGATGAACACGCAATCAAACTCTAGGCCTTTGGATGCATGCACCGTCATCAACTGCACAGCATCTTGTCCCGCTTGTGCTTGGTTGTCGCCTGACTCAAGGGCTGCGTGGGTCAAAAATGCCGCCAAGGGTGACAAGGTTTCACCTGTATCTGGGTTGATCATTTCACCGTTCACTGGCAATGCCACAGCCTCTCGGCCAAAACCTTCTTGGGTAACAAAGCTCTCTGCGGCATTAACCAACTCAGTCAAGTTTTCAATACGGTCTGCGCCTTCGCGTTCGCTTTGGTAATGCTCAACCAAACCAGAGTGGTCGAGTAAGAGTTCAATGATTTGCCTGAGATTTTGGCCTTGCGTCTGTTCGCGCAGAACGTCGATCTTGGCTACAAATGCAGTGATATTTGCACCTGCTTTACCCGTCAGGGTGCTGACTGCATCATGCAAAGGGCACCCCATGGCCCGGGCAGCATCTTGCAATTGTTCAATGCTTCGCGCGCCTATGCCACGGGGCGGAAAGTTGACGACACGCATAAAACTTGTGTCGTCGCGCGGATTTTCTAGCAAACGCAAATACGCCAAAGCATGTTTGATTTCAGCGCGCTCAAAGTATCGCAAACCGCCATACACACGGTAGGGCATAGCCGCATTGAACAAGGCTGTTTCAATCACGCGGCTTTGCGCGTTACTACGGTAAAGGACGGCAATTTCATGGCGATGTGCCACACCTTGTGCACCATCACCGTTTTGGCCTTCGCGCAAGAGTTGTTTCATTTCTTCCACCATCCACTGCGCTTCTGCAAAGTCGGTGGGCGACTCGTAAATGCGCACAGGTTCACCGGCACCTTGCGTCGTGTGTAAGTTTTTACCTAAGCGGTTTTTGTTGTGGTCAATCAGGTGGTTAGCGCTATCCAAGATGTTGCTAAAACTGCGGTAGTTTTGCTCTAGCTTGATTTGGTGCTGCACTTGGTACTCGCGCACAAAGTCCGCCATATTGCCAACACGCGCACCGCGGAAGGCATAAATGCTTTGGTCGTCATCGCCGACAGCAAATACGGCACCGCCGTCTTGCGCCACGGGACCTGCGAGTTGCTTGATCCATGCGTACTGCAGTTTGTTGGTGTCTTGGAATTCGTCAATCAAGATATGACGGAAGCGCCTGCGGTAATGTTCACGGATCGGATCGTTATCGCGCAAGAGTTCATAAGAGCGCAACATCAATTCGCCAAAATCCACCACGCCCTCGCGCTGGCATTGGGCTTCATAGAGTTCGTATAACTCGACTTTTTTGCGTGTATCGGGGTCACGTACATCCACATCTTTGGGTCGCAAACCGTCTTCTTTGCACCCAGCAATAAACCACATGGTTTGTTTAGGCGGAAAACGTTCTTCATCCACCTGAAACTGTTTGCTCAACCTTTTGATGGCACTGAGCTGGTCTTGGGTATCCAAGATTTGAAAGGTTTGCGGCAAATTGGCCAACTTCCAATGGGCACGCAAAAACCGGTTACACAGCCCGTGGAAGGTGCCCACCCACATACCGCGCACATTGACTGGCAACATGCCAGACAAACGCGTCAGCATCTCTTTGGCAGCCTTGTTCGTAAAGGTGACAGCCAAAACGCCACCAGGCGAAACTTGACCGGTTTGCAACAACCAAGCGATGCGGGTCGTCAGCACGCGGGTTTTGCCAGAACCAGCCCCCGCCAAGATAAGCGAGTGGTCAGCCGGCAAAGTCACTGCAGCAGACTGTTCTTCGTTGAGGCCTTGCAGTAAAAGGGCTGAGGAATGAGCGCCGCTAGGCGTTGGGGTGTCGACCCCCGTTGGGAAATGCATAGGGTGATTTTAGAAGGCGCGGTAATTTTGCTGCGGATAAGCGCTGTTAGAATCAGCCACCGGGCCCAAGATTCTTGCGCTCGGTTTTTTATTGTCTGCATTTTGCGCGATAAAAATCCGACCAAGCCAAGCGCTCAATCTTCGAACGTTATTTTCTGGAGCTTGGGATATGGAAATTTTTGATTACGACAATATTTTGTTACTGCCACGCAAATGCCGCGTGGAGAGCCGTTCTGAATGCGATGCTGGGGTTGAATTAGGAGGACATAAATTCCGTCTTCCCGTCGTTCCAGCCAATATGAAGACCGTCATCGACGAGAAAATTTGTGTCTGGATGGCACAAAACAATTATTTCTATGTGATGCACCGCTTTGACTTAGACAATCTAAAGTTTGTGCGTGACATGCATGCCAAAGGTGTCTATGCATCTATCTCTTTAGGCGTCAAAGGCCCTGACCGCGCCACGGTAGATGAATTACACACGGCTGGCATGACGCCTGATTTCATCACGATCGACATCGCGCATGGACACGCCGAAAGCGTGCGCGACATGATCTCCTACATCAAAGGCAAATTGCCCAAAAGCTTTGTTATTGCAGGCAACGTTGCCACGCCAGAGGCGGTGATTGATCTTGAGAACTGGGGTGCAGACGCCACCAAAGTTGGCGTGGGTCCTGGCAAAGTGTGTATCACCAAACTCAAAACAGGTTTTGGTACGGGCGGCTGGCAACTATCAGCGCTCAAATGGTGTGCGCGCGTGGCCACCAAACCCATCATTGCCGATGGCGGCATTCGTAGCCACGGCGACATTGCCAAGAGCATACGCTTTGGCGCATCGATGGTGATGATTGGCTCTCTCTTTGCTGGCCATGAAGAGTCGCCTGGCAAAACCGTGGAAGTCGATGGCGAAATGTTCAAAGAATATTACGGCTCGGCATCTGACTTCAACAAAGGTGAATACAAACACGTCGAAGGTAAACGCATTTTGGAACCCATCAAAGGCAAGTTAGCCAATACCTTGATTGAAATGGAACAAGACGTGCAAAGCTCCATCAGTTATGCCGGTGGCACCAAACTGATGGATATTCGCAAAGTGAACTACGTCATCTTGGGTGGCGACAACGCAGGCGAACACCTGCTGATGTAACTATGCCGCTAGCAATTCACTGGCCTAAGCATGGATGCGGTGGCCAGGGTTGGCAAGGGCTTCCACCACGCTGAAGTGTTGCAAGCCTGCAATCGCTTCAGCCACAGGCACACGGGTTTTACCCCACGCTTGTTGTATGAGCGAGTTATGGCGGATAAATTCTGCACTCTCTAATGCGCCGCACACCGAATACAACTTGCCGAGCTTGGGTGCTGGGATCCAAGCGGGACTGTTGTTCAACGACACTTCTTCAGTCAATCGCAAACTGT
>SYDB01000096.1 GCA_005786815.1 Burkholderiales bacterium | reverse complement strand
CGTGTACTGCTTGAGACCTTTGAATGACAAAAATTGTGGTTCGGTACTCATTTGCTCAAGATGCCCATAGACATGCGTTTAAGGAATTGCGGAATTCCCATGGAAGAAATGCTTGCGGTTTCTTCTACTGCAGGTTGCGCCGTTGGTTTTGTCGGTTTTGCGAATGTATTTGCCTGCTCTGGCGATTCAGCAGGGGCAGTGTCTCCAACTTTATGCAAGCGATGGCGACCTAAAACTGAATACTGGTTTGACAAAGTGCTTGTGCGTGCCAGCAAGTTTTTAGGCGGTGCGTTCAGCGCATTGGACTTGTTCGTAGCGTGAACACCATTGAGTGTATTGATGCGTGAAGAGGCCGTTGTCTGGCGAATACCTTGTGCACTGTTTCGCATTTCACGGGCAGTGCAAACAGCTTTGCCAAACTCAATGAAAGAGGTGCCGCATTCGTCAGGCAAGTCCATCAAATAGCCGCGCTCAAACATTTCACGCGCACTTTGCGCTTCCAACACAGGGGGCGACAACATAAAGCTGACAGGAAAGCGTTGCTTCGTAATGGTATCGCTTTGCATTTGCTCGTTGTGCACACGTGTAGGACAGACCAGCAATGTGGGAGGTGTGTGGATAGCGGAATCAAATACCCAACGGTGGCGGCTCAAAAAGCCTGCAGTAGCGGCGAGTTCAATTTCTGACACCGATGTGGGCACGATGACCAAGTCGTACTCGAACATCAACTCACCAGCAATCGAGTCGGTCCACGTCAAATCGCAAATCACGACGTCAGAGCTGCTAGCGGCACGGCGCAAATGCAGACGCGCATCAAGAATTGGGCGGTTGCCACCTTGGTCTAGGGGCAAGATATGGTGTTGCACCACGATGCCAATGTTGGGTGCGCGGTTCAACCAAGTGCTGGAGGATCCGTGGGTGTCAAAGTCGACCAAGGTCACACTTTGACCTTGACGACGCATGAAAGCCGCCAAGTTGGCAGATACGGTGCTCTTGCCGACGCCACCCTTTTGACTGGTGACCAAAATTTTGAAAGTAGACATTTACTAACTCCAGATTCGAATGCCGCAATGCCTTAGAAACAAAAACAGAAGCGGGGAGTGGAATTTAATAGGTAGTTGTATTACCGTCAACAACGCTAATTTTGCGATTAAGTGGTCAAAACCGACAAAAATATCGCTTTGTAGAGTTAATTAGTATTCAAAAAATTTAAAAAAGAAACTAAATGAAGAATAATTGCTATGTTGTTGATTCATAATGTTTTTTAAAGAAGTGTCAAAAAAAACAACACTTTTCACTTTTTATGGATGTTTACCCTGTCACAAGGCCTGCAAAACCCTCCAGTAAACTCATTGGGTCTTAATTCTTTGAGTTCTTATAACTATGTCTACAACACACCTCACTCGAATCGCCATGGCAATAGCCGTTCTGACCCTTGCTGCTTGCAGTTCTACCAAGCTTGCTGAAACAGGAGATGTCTCTGGTAAAGCGGTAGTAGCGGCCCCAGCGAGTCCAGCCCCAGCCCCAGCACCAGCCCCGGCGAAGTCTGCGGTTGCTGCGGTGGTGGCTGACCCCTTGAACCCCAGCAGTTTGATTTCTAAAGAGCGAAGCGTGTACTTTGACTTTGACCAAGTTGTGATCAAAGCCAGTGACGGTCCTTTGATCGAGCGCCAAGGCAAATACTTAGCCAGCAAGCCCAACTTAGCCATTCGTGTGGAAGGCAATGCCGATGAACGCGGTGGCCGTGAATACAACTTGGCACTGGGACAAAAGCGCGCTGACGCAGTAGTGCGTGCCTTGAAAGTCTATGGCGTTGGCGATAAGCAATTAGAAGCAGTGAGCTTTGGTAGCGAAAAACCAGCGATCCAAGGCCAAAACGAAGCTGCATGGGCACAAAACCGCCGCGTTGATTTGGCTTACCCCAATAAGTAATTTTTGATCGCAATGCCTAGCCAGAGTTGTTGCATCTGCTGATGCAACTCAATAGCGAAGTTATCACCACACCACCGCGTGCTTCGGCCACGGTGGTGTTGTTACGTGATGCCCCACAAAAAGGGCTGGAAGTATTCCTGTTGCGTCGCCATACAGACTCCGCTGTCTTGGGCGGCGCCTATGTTTTCCCTGGCGGCAAATTAGACGAAGCGGATAGTAGCGAGTATGTATTGCGCCATTTAGACCGTGACACGCAGGATTTGCACCAGTCATTGGCAGAGCCTGAGATTCATACCGATATGGCTGCAGGACTCTATGTGGCTGCTATTCGTGAGGCCTTGGAAGAATGCGGTGTTTTATATGCCCGCGCTCGTAACAGCGATTCTTTGGCGCATGACACAGTGCAACGTGCCCAATGGCAAAAGCAATTGCATGCTGGCGAAACGTTTGCTGATGTTTTGGCGTCAGGCGATTTGCAACTAGACACGCAACATTTGGCCCCGTGGTCGCGTTGGATCACGCCGCGCATGCCGTCTGTCACCAGCAAACGTTTTGATACGCGGTTTTTTGTAGCGGTATTGCCACAAAACCAAACACCTATCCATGACGACGTAGAAGCTGTCGACAGTATCTGGCTATCGCCTCGTGACGCGTTGTTGAAGTATTGGGAGCGCGGCATCAGCATGGCGCCTCCACAAATCATGACCTTGGTGAACTTGTTACCGTACAGCGATTGCGAAAGCGTATTGCGCGCGGCATTGGCAAGAAAGCCTTCTGCCGTGATGCCTGAGACATTTGACGCAGATGGATTGCGTCACATTTGTTATCCGGGCGATCCACAACACTCCATCAAAGAAAAAGCCATGATCGGACCCACGCGTTTGCGTTTTATAGAAGGGCGCTTTGAACCGAAAGATGGAGTGGGGGCTTTTTTAGATCCTGAGGGGATCTAAACGATACAACGCGTGACTTGCGTTTGTAAATAGTGTCTTCAGTATGTACCAATGGAATTTGGTGGCGCTTCACGGATTCGAACCGCGGACCTGTGGATTATGATTCCATCGCTCTAACCGACTGAGCTAAAGCGCCGAGCCGCAAATTATAGCGAGACTGCGGTGACTAACCATTTTTACTATGCCTGTCAGT
>SYDB01000095.1 GCA_005786815.1 Burkholderiales bacterium | reverse complement strand
TGTACAAAATTTTGTAAGTGATGTTGACGCCTGCCGCGACACTTTGGCGCACCGCCAAGATACCGCTGTGGAAGTAGGTGCCGTCGCCGATGTTGGCAAAAATATGCTCGTCATTGACAAAGGGCTGTTGCCCAACCCATGGCGTTCCTTCGCCACCCATCTGGGTAAACCCCGCCGTACTGCGATCCATCCACAAGGACATGAAGTGACAACCAATACCCGCCATCGCGCGTGAACCTTCAGGCACTTTGGTGCTGGTGTTGTGCGGGCAGCCAGAACAAAACCAAGGTTGGCGGTCTGCTGTCACCACGCTCACACTCATCGCTTGCTCTTTGGCAGTGATGATGGCGAGTTGCGCGTTGATGCGCGACGCGACATCTGCGTCCACACCTAACTTCAGTAAACGCTGCGCAATGGCCTTGGCAATCAAAGATGGATTCAAATCGGCATTCGCACGCAACAAAGTACTGGCACGAGGATTAGGCACCGACCATTCACCACCACCCTCGTCGGCTTCGTTGAATTTGCCCAAGACCACAGGACGCACATCGGAGCGCCAGTTGTACAACTCTTCTTTGAGTTGGTATTCAATGACTTGGCGCTTTTCTTCGACCACCAAAATTTCTTTCAAGCCTGTTGCAAATTCGCGTGTGGCTTGGGCCTCGAGCGGCCATACCACCGTCACTTTATGCAAACGGATACCAACGCGACGGCAGGTGTCGTCATCGAGGCCCAAATCTAAAAGCGCTTGGCGCGTGTCGTTGTAGGCTTTGCCACTAGCAATCAAACCAAAACGGTCATTCGGTCCTTGCAACACGTTGTGGTTTAAGCGGTTGGCGCGTATGTAGGCCAGTGCGGCGTACCACTTGAAATCAAACAAGCGCGCCTCTTGGCTCAACGCATCATCTGGCCAACGGATATGCACGCCGCCAGCTGGCATCTCGAAGTCAGGCAACACAATCTTCACGCGCTCAGGATCGATCACCGCTGTCGCGCTGGACTCCACAATTTCTTGGATGGTTTTCATGCCCGACCAAATGCCCGAGAAACGGCTCATGGCGAAGGCATGCACACCCAAATCGAGAATGTCTTGCACACTGGCGGGGAAAAACACTGGCGTGCCACACGCTTTAAAAATATGGTCACTTTGGTGTGCTGCCGTAGAGCTCTTCGCCACATGGTCGTCACCCGCTACAGCCAACACGCCGCCCCAAGGCGTGGTGCCCGCCATGTTGGCGTGTTTGAACACATCGGCGCAACGGTCTACACCCGGGCCCTTGCCATACCAAATGCCAAAGACGCCATCAAATTTGTTGCTGCCTGCTGGCGCAAAACCCAACTGCTGTGTGCCCCATAAAGCAGTAGCAGCCAACTCCTCATTCACACCAGGCTGGAACACGATGTTTTGCGCATGCAAATACTTTTTGGCTTTCCACAAGGCTTGGTCGTAAGTTCCAAGGGGCGAACCGCGGTAACCGCTGATAAAACCTGCTGTGTTCTTGCCCTGCAATGCGTCGCGTTGGCGTTGCAACATCGGCAACTTGACCAAAGCTTGCACACCGCTCATGAAAGCGCGACCGAAGTCTAAGCTGTATTTGTCATCCAGCGTGACGTTTTCTAAAGCGCGGCGGATATGTTCCGGCAGGGGTGCGTTCATGGGTTTCTCCAAAGGAATCGGGTGCCGATCAAAGTGTAGGGGGCAAAAGAGTCTGCATCACGCCGCCTGCGTGACATATAGGGTTTACTTGGGTGAATTAGTGGGTGTCATAGGGGTTTGCCTAAAACGCAGCGCCCCTATTTGGGCCATAACACCCAAAGGCGCAAACCTTGCTTCATGCGGCCGGCATAGTCACCCGCTTGTGCGCCAGTACCCGCAAAGTAGTCTGCGCGCACTGCACCCACAATGGCGCTTCCCGTGTCTTGGGCAAACACCAAGCGTTGCAAATTGCCGTTTGGTCCCGCACTCGTTAACCATAACGGCGTTGCATACGGAATGGAGTCTTTGTCTATTGCAACCGAACGACCCGCTGTTAAAGGCACGCCTTGCGCACCCCGTGGACCCAGATCAGCATCTTTTTCGGTGCGTGTCTCTGGTCTAAAAAACACATAACGCGGATTACTCCACAGCATCTCTTGCACCAAGCGCGGGTTACTAACTTGCGTCGCGCTGATCCACGTTTTGATACCAGGCCACGACGCATCGCGAACCAAGCCTCGGTCTAGCAACCAACGGCCCACGCTGGCGTAAGGCTGGTCATTCGATGCCGCATAGGCCAAACGCACCACGCGCGTACGTCCATCTGCCTCGGTGATGCGCACACGGCCAGACCCTTGGATATGCAAAACCAATGCATCTACTGGGTCTGCCAACCACGCCACTTCCTTGCCACGCAATGCGTCTTTGGCTTCAGGCAGGGTATCTATTTGTTGCCGGGTTAGCCAAGGCTGTCCAGCGCGCTTGGCCAGTTGCAACGCCTCGGGCGGAGCATACAAAGGCACTTCAAAGCCGGGGCGCATGTGTGGGGAGGCTTCCATCAAAGGTTCGTAGTAACTGGTCAATAAACCATCTGGGTTGCCATCTAAAGACTCTACGCGGTAAGGTTGCAAATGCGACATCAGCCATAGTCGCTTGTCTTGGTTATCGGCCAAAAGCAATTGCTTGACCTGTCTACATAAAGGCGCAAACAAAGGTCCAGGTCGCTCACAGTTTTGGAGCCAAGCGTTCCACGCGTCCGATAAATCGTCTTCTTGCCAACCAGGCAGTTCGTTCCAAGACACGGGAACCCATCGGCTGCGATAAAACTTTTGCGGGCTTGGGGTATCGGACGCGCCAGCCAGCCCGCCAGACGCGCGTGGCGCAGCATCGACAGGACGCGCGACGGGTGCCGCAGGGGGAGCCGGAGGAGTGGCCTCTTCCACTACTACGCGACGCGGCCCAGTACCGCAAGCCACCAGGCTTCCTACAATCGCCATCCACACTACACGCCACAGGAGTTGTTTCATGCTGTTGATTTTGCTCGAAGCTCTGGGCGCAGGATTGATTCTGGTAGCGATCGTCTGGTGGACCATGTTCTCAGGGCGCAGCGAAGCCGAGCATGAAGAAGCGAGTGAGGCTGCAAAGCGTGAAGACAGTAATAAAAAACTCTGAAGCACTAATCCCAATAACGCTCGTCTGCCGTAACGCACATCAATCTCTAAGTAAATTAGCCAACTCCACGGCAGACTTCACGGCCATCTTGTCAAAGACGCGCGCGCGATGCACTTCTACCGTGCGCACACTGATGTCTAGTTGATCTGCGATCAACTTGTTGGGCAAGCCTTCCACTACCAAACGCATCACATCGCGCTCGCGCTCGGTGAGTTCTGCCAAATTGTGTTGTCGGCTTTGTTTGGCTTTGAAAGACTCCAGCGTGGTGGCCGAGCGTTGCAAGGCTTGCTCCACCCGGTCTACCAGCGCGTTGTCTGAAAACGGTTTTTCACAAAAATCAAAAGCGCCGCGCTTGACTGCATCAACAGCCGTTGGCACATCGGCGTGGCCTGTAAGAAAAATCACGGGGAGGGACTCCAACAAGCCCCTTGCAATCAACTGCTCAAACAGCGCCAAGCCACTCATGCCTGGCATACGCACGTCAAGTAACAAACAGCCTGGTTGCGACGGCCGCCAATCGGGTTCAGGCCTTGCATTTAAAAAAGCAGCAAAGGCATCTGCACTGGTAAATGATTCGCTGGGCAAACGGCGCGAACGCAGCAGCCAGGCCAGGGCTTCGCGAACACCGGCATCGTCGTCCACGATAAAAACCAAAGCGTCTTGGGTCGGTTGCATCTGCGAAGTCCTTATGCTTTAAGTCTGCGGCAATGTGAAGCTAAACACAGTGCCTCTGGGTTGGTTAGGGCCGTGTTGGAGTACACCGCCGTGCTGCTCGACCACGGTGCGGCACAAGCTCAAGCCCAGCCCCATGCCTTCCTCTTTGGTCGTGAAAAAAGGGGTGAAGAGTTTCTCCGTCAAATCTTCTGCAATACCGTGTCCTTGGTCTGCCACCACAAACTCCATCCACTGCTGACCCGCTGTTGGTGGTACGGTGCGTACCAACAGGGTCAGCGTTTTATAGGGCGTATCGTCTTGCATCGCTTGCATGCCATTGCGCGACAAATTCAGCAGCACCTGCTCGACCATGGTGCGGTCACACAAGACATGCGGCAAATCGCTGGCACATCGCAACTCAACCCGTACACCCAATTTACGCGCCTGCAAGGCCACCAATGGCATCACGTTATCGAGCAGAGTGCGCGGCGCCACGTCAACACGCGATTGGTCGCGACGGCGCACACAATCATGCACGCTCTTGATCACCTTACCGGCTCGCTCAGCCTGCTGGCCAATGCGTTGCATCGCGTCGTTCAAGCTGGTCGCCAACTGCGGATCTGTCAGCGTGGCCTCGTGCAGCAAATTCATACTGCCTGTGGCATAACTCGCAATCGCTGCCAAAGGTTGGTTGAGTTCATGGCTCAACAAAGAAGCCATTTCGCCCACCATTGCCAAGCGCGCCATGGCTTGCAAACGTTCTTGGCTGGCGCGTGACAACTCTTCCACACGTCGTTGCTCGCTCACATCAAGCACCGCACTCATCCAACCCGTTTGTTGGCCATTGGCATTGATCAGCGGTGCCTCGAATATCAGCACGGTAAAACGCTCACCGTTTTTGCGCATAAAGACCGATTCCACCCCTTCACGTGGCGGGGCGTTACCAGCCAAACGCAAGGCCTGTCGCTTGCCATATTCGTCGACCATCTCTGGTGGCCAATAAGGTGCAGGAATGCCGTGTCCCAACAGCTCTTTGGCCGTGAAGCCCACCATCTCACAAAAAGCGGGGTTGATATAAGTGATGCGTCCTTGGCTATCGCGCGCGCGCAAACCAGTGACCAACGAGTCTTCCATCGCTTTACGAAAAGCCAAGGCATCGGCCAAATCAGACTCGACGCGCTGGCGTCTGCGCATATCTCTTGCCAACAAGCCCATCACGCTTGCCAGCGCAATTGCCATCATGGTCACCAATGCGGTGAGAACGTTGGGAAATACATCAGGCGCTGCGCGCCAACTATCGAGTCGCAACACCATGGTGTTGCCAGGCAGGGTGAGCAGTTGTTTCGCAGTGAATACACGCGCGCCGCGTTGCGCCGCGCCGTGCATGGCCAGTCGGGTGCCATCGGCTTCGGTGAAAGAGACTTCTTGGCTACGCAGCAATTGCGCGTTTAAAAAATTGACGAGGATTTCGTTCAAGGCGTAAGTGGCTACGGTAAAACCCACCAACTCGCCATTGCTCAAAACCGGCAAGCACACGTTCATCACTTCAAGACCTTGCCCATTGGCTTGCGGCACATAGGTGCTAGCGCTGTAACCTGGTCCCCTTTGGCGTTGCGCTACGGAGCAGGCTTGCACCACTTCAGGCATTTGAAACATCGTGCCCATATGGCCAAAGACGGGTGCACGAAATGGCGTGTCTACCTCTGACTTCAATTGCAATTGCTCATCGCGCCATTCCAAACGTAACCACTCTCGGTGCTCGCGCAACAAGCTGGCCGCCTCTTGCTCCCATGGCGCTGACGCCAGTCCAGCAAACTGGAGTGCCTGCAAACTTTGCACATTGCGTGTCAGGCCATTGCGAATATCGGAGACCGCGTATGACGCGTCTTCGGCCATACGGTTTTCAACTTGGCTGACTTCGTAGCGCCCCGCTAGCCAGACCAAGGTACCAACCATGCAGACCAACAAAACCACTAGAGACATCCACAAAGCCCAACGGCTCAGCAAACGGAGGGCTATCCAACGCATCACTCGGTCTTGGTCACGCGTGGATTGCTCCAAGACCCGTCAATCAAAAACACCGAGGTTCCTGCTTTGGTCAAAGGCTTGCTAAGAACCAACTGGCTCAAATAGGTTGTCAAACCAACCAACGGGTTGATGGCCGCCATATAAAGCGTAGCAGCGCTGGTATTGATTTCAGGCACCACCACCACTTTGAGGTTTTGTGTTTCTTTGGCAATGTCGGCACTGCCTTCAATGGCCGCGCCAGCTGAGACGCCTTTCATTTGGAAGTTATTTGTAGTCGCTACGCCTTGTTCTATGCGCACATCGCCTCGTACAAAGTCAAAGGCAAAGCCTTCGCCAAAGACGTCGCTGAAGTCCAACATCAAACGCCTTGGCAAGGCTTGCAAACTCAACACGCCTAAAAGTCGCGCCGCCCCAGGCTCGGATTTAAGGAACTGGCCTTTCTCAATCATCAAGTTCATTTGTCCCGACATACTCGGGTAGTCCAAGGTGATGGGCGAGCCTTGCCAAGACACTTTGCCCTGCAGTTTGCCTTGGCCATTGCGAATCGCATTTGGGGTTCCAAGACGCGCCAGCAACTGACCGCTGTCTTTGATATCCATCACAAAGTCGAGGCGCGTTCTTCGCAGCCTCGGTCCATCTGCCGCCCATGAGCCCGTAGCACTCAAACTGCCGTCGGGTGCAGTGAGATTAAGTTTGTTCAAGCGCCACTCTCGGCCTGCATTCGCAACGGTGCGGTTGACGGCATCCATCTCAAGACGGCCTAGTTTTTTTCCACGAAGCGTTAAATCGTTGACCACAACATCGAGGGCCGGAATACTAGAAGGCTCGTCGCTGAGCATGCGCTCTACGTCAGGCACCAAGCTTGGTGGAATGTTGAGAAAAGACAAACGCGCATACAACTGCGCGGGTTGAGTGGCTGTGGCGGGTCGAACTTCTGCAGTGCCGTTGAGTTCATCGGCTGCGATGTTCAAACGCCACAACTCGCCCATGCGCACCCCGCCAACAACCACGCGGTTGATCACGCGATCGGCCAGCTTCACTTGATCTGCGCGGACAGTCAAAAGCGAGGGCAAATAATCTTGTGCACCCGTTGCTTCTAACTCTTGCCCGACCAAATTGGTTTTTGTAGACCGGGGTTTTGACTTGGCTGCAGGTGCGGCAGAGAACTGCGTCATCACTTCATTCCAAGCGTCAAGGTCTACGCTGGGCTGTTGCAAACTCAAATTCACCCCTACCTCACGCGAGGGGGTTGCATCGGACGTGGCAACGCCCAATGCGATAGCACCGCGTAACACGCGGGTCTGCGTGGCACTCACATCCCTTACATAGTTGAGCGACAAGACCCGCGCCACAGAGAGCTTGATTTGATCTTGCACCACCTTAGCTTTGGGGGCTAGGGACTCTTTGGTGAGTTGTGTCTCCAAACGCAAAGGCCAAGTCGCTGCAGCGGGCTTGTTCATGGGCGCAGGGAAAGTCAAAGCCATTCCCTTGAGATCACTTTCCACCAAAATTTCAGGCTGCCCTTTACGTAATCCAACGCTCGCGTTGTAGCTGGTAGAGCCATTTGCGCGCAAGGCCAATTGTGAAAACAACCCAAGTTCGCTAGCTTGGCGCAAACCATCGGCCGTTACCACCCCCTTGATACGCAACTGGTCTGATGCATCTGTTTTGTTGGGGTCAAACAATAGGTTGCCGTCAATTTGAGCGTCTCCACCAAAAACGCGGGCTTTGAGATTTTTGGTGGAGAGTCCTTGCGTATCAAACTGCACGACGCCTCGGGTTTTACTGAGCACGGGCACGCCCGGCATGATTTGCAAATCGCTGTCTTGCAAAGTCACACTGCCTTGCACAGACGTTTTTTGCAAGGCGCGAACCGGAACATTGAGTTGCATTTTGAATTCGGCCATGCCGGTGGCCTGACCTTTTTCCAATGTATGGTTGAGTAACTCGTTGAGGGCCGAACGCACCACAACGCCCTGCATATCGGCCAGTGGGCCACGCGCTTGTGCTTTCACTGTGACGTCTAGGTCTTTCACACGGGGCAATGTCGCCTCGATCTTGTCCCATGCCAGCTGAGGCGCCCCCGCCAACTTTCCTGCACCCTTGAACTGCATAGCGCTTCGCTCGTAGACCAATTCACCGTTGAGCGAAGTAATCGCTGGCCATGTATTTGCCAGGCTAACTGGCTTACCCTTTGTCTGCGGCACATAGGCGTACTGACCGTTGGCAATTTGGGCGACAAATCGGAACTCGCCCAACTTAGGATTGTCAAAAGGCATGTCTAACAAATTGCCACTCAGGTGCAAACTCGCTTGCGAGATCTCGCCGCCTGTGAGCGCATCTTTTAAATAGGCACGTGCTTCGGCGTCTATTTCTGTCGGCAAATAGCGGTGTAATTGTTTGATCTGCAGACGGCTGATGTTGGCAGTCAGATCCAACACCCCAGGCCAACGATTTTCGCCTTTGCCGGTTGTCCAAGTACCGTTAAATTCTGCCGATGCATCGGCGTTACGCGCAAGCCCTTGTTTGACTTGTACAGAAATTTCTGGCTCTTGCGCATCGACACTTTTGTTATTCGCCGGTTTGATTTGCCAACTGATGTTAGCGGCTGCTTGCGCCAAAGAAATCTTGGCCTGCTCTAATCCCTCTGGCAGGGTTACAGCCCCCTGTTTGATAGCGAGTTGCGCCCTACCTCCCTGGTGAGAGATATCAAACTCCATATCCGCACCAGATACACCTGGAAGGCGTTGCAAGGGGGCTGGCGCATTGGCAGCGTGCAGCCATTGAAAGTTGCTTACCGTGCCTTTGGCTTTGTAGTTCCACTCTGCGTCTGCTTGTTGCGCACTTGGCTGCACCCAACTGGCGCTTAGTTGGTTCACTTGCCCTTTGGGCTGCGCGAGCTTGAGCGCAGTGCGTAGGTCCTCAGGCAGGGGTAAGCGCTGGCTGATTTGTGCCAAGGCATCTATGTCCATACGGTCAGCTGTCAAGTTGCCCGCGCGGAAGTCATCCCCTTGCCACTTCAGGCGCAGCACACCACCAGGCCAGCTCTCTCCCTCTTGGGTATCGAAGACCAAGTCTTGACTGTTGATTTCGTTTTCACCATCTAGCCATTTAACGCCTATGCGGCCACTTACATGGCGCAATACCAAGGGCTTGAGGCTCTCGCCCAATCGCGCGTCCACTGCGTCTAGCGCCATGTCAGCAGTAACACCTGTCAACTGGCCTTGCACCCAGTCGGCCCACACCCGTATGCCGCCTTTGCCTTCAGAGATCGCAATGCCGCGGTCAAAACGTAACCATTGGCGTAACAAAGAAAGATCGATGTCAGGCGCATCTGCATAGAGCTCGCCACTCCACAGCCCTAAGTCGCCACTGCGTTGCAGGGGGTTTTGCAAAAACTTGCCCTGCACCGACAGACGCTGCCCCAGACCCACTGGGGGAGTCACGTCGATCCGCATCAGATGCTGATGGAAACTGTTTTGCATCACCACATTGACATGCGACAAGCTTAACTCGGGCGAATCACGCAGCTCATCGCGCCAATGCAAAACACCATCGCGAATCAAAAACTCAGGCTGTGAAAAAAACCAATCTAGGCCAGACCCGTCACTTGCTTGGGATGTGTCAAGCCCTGCCACCCAGATGTTTCCTTGCTTATCGCGGCGAATATCGAGTTCGGGTTGGTCAATGACCAATTGCTCAAATGTGCCGCGTAACAAGGAGCGCGCGGAAACAACCACATCCACATGGGGCAAACGCAAGGCCTCGCGGCCTTGGGCATCAAATAACTGAATGTCTTGAAACCGCAGCTGAGGTGCCCACCATCCCCCCAGAACACTGACATTGGAAATCTCTACGCGCAGTCCAAGCGTTTGCGAGGCTTGCCGCTGTAGCAAGGGCCGATAGTCGTCTATTCGAGGCACAATGAAAAGATGCAGACTCCCCCACCCCAACACTAGCAATGCCCATGCACACACCAGTACCCACAAGACGCGTTTCATCACGCGGTACATACCGTCGGTTCGTGATCTGCTCGTGGCAACAGGAGCGGCAGGTTCGGGCGTTGGGTTCATGGTCTTGACACAGTGGGTGGAATTATCTCTCGCGCCAACACAGACTTAAGTGCATATTCGCGGGTGGTAGGGCGCCTGCGCCGCCGTTATGCGCAAGAACTACCCCTATTACCGCTAGGAGCTCCAACGCTCGACCATTTGCAGACCTGCTTTAGCCAGCTTTCGTCTTCGCACGCGCCTGCAGATGCCTTACGCATCTTGCGCCAATTGGTGTTTGAGCGTTTGGTGGTGATGGATTGTTGTGAACACGCAGATTTGTCCGTCATCACCCATGCCATGACCGACTTGGCTGAGTTTTCATTGGATATAGCTTTTTCCGAAGCCCAGCGTCAATTGGCCGAACGCCACGGCATGCCTCAAGCTTTAGGCGATGAGGAGGCCACTCTTTGGATTGTTGGCATGGGAAAGTTGGGCGCGCGCGAACTCAATGTGTCGAGTGACATTGATTTGATTTATGTCTATGACGAAGATGGCGAGACCACTGGCGCAACCGATGCATCGGGAGCTGCCAGCGGAGCAGGGCGTATCAGCCACCATGAGTATTTCGCCAAGATCGTCAAGGCTATGCAGACCATGATTGGCGAAGTCACGGAGCATGGATGTGTATTTCGCGTAGACCTCGCTTTACGCCCCAACGGCAATTCGGGGCCTGTTGTGATTTCGCGCCAGGCCTTGGAAGAATATTTCTTGGTGCAGGGACGCGAATGGGAGCGGTTTGCTTGGCTTAAAAGCCGTGTGGTCGCGCCTCGCAGCGCCATGTCTCGCGCGGCTGGCCTACGCGAGACGGTTTTGCCATTTGTCTTTAGACGCTATTTGGACTACAGCGTGTTTGATGCATTGCGCGGGTTGCACCAGCAAATTCGCCAACATGCGGCAACTCGCCATGCCGGCAGGCCGGAACGCGCCAACGACATCAAACTCTCACGCGGAGGTATACGCGAAATTGAATTCACCGTGCAGCTTTTACAAGTGGTGCGAGGCGGGCAATTTCCAGAGTTGCGGACACGCGCTACTTGCGATGCCTTGCTAAGACTGCAAAACGCCAGCGTCATGACGGCAGATGCGGCAGCAGCTTTGCAAAAAGCCTATGTGTTTTTAAGGAGAGTAGAGCACCGTATCCAGTATTTGGACGACCAACAAAACCATGCGCTGCCCACTGACGCAGAAGACTTAGCTTGGATCGCTCAGACTTTGGGCTTTGCTGACACACCAACATTTTTGGCCCAGTTACAAACGCACCGCGATACGGTGGCGGTTGAGTTTGAACGCTTGCTCGGCGCGTCCGATAACAAGGCTGCGGACTCTTCAGATTCTTCTAGGGCACAGGAAAGCCCTGACTCCAACCACTCTGACAATGCCACGCAAGCCGCACCAGCCATCACCAGCGCATTCTTTGATTTGCCGAGTCTCATGCCGCACTTGCAAGAAAAGTTGCGAGAAAGAGTCGCTGCGTGGGTGGATCTGCCTGCCGTACGCGGCATGCGTGAAGATGCCTTGCAAAGATTGATCAAACTTTTACAACGCACCCAACAGTGGCTACAAGAATCTCGTATCAGTGAAGACGCGGCTTTGCGCTGGTGCGACTGGTTAACACCCATGCTGCGTCGCGATAGCCACATTGCATTGTTAGCAGAGCGTCCGCGCGTACACGAACAGCTTGTGAAACTGCTTGGATTGGCGCGATGGCCGGCGCGTTATTTGATGCGCCATCCTGGCGTAATTGACGAGTTGGCCACAGACGCTTTGCTTGCTGAGCGTTTCGACGCTGTGGCATTTGACAGAGAGCTTTCCGTGCGATTGGATGCATTAACTTCTACCCATGAAGACGATGAGGAAAGTTTGCTCAACGTATTGCGTCGCGCCCACCATGCTGAAGTATTTCGCACCTTGGCGCGCGATGTACAAGGCCGCCTCACCGTCGAAGAAGTGGCAGATGACTTGAGCGCTCTAGCCGATGCTGTAGTAAGCATCGCCGGTCGCTGGGTCTGGCAGCGCATGAAGCAACGCCATCGCGATACGCCACGCATTGCAATCTTGGCGTATGGAAAACTAGGTGGCAAAGAGTTGGGGTATGGCAGCGATTTGGACATTGTGTTTGTCTATGACGACCCCCACGAGCAAGCAGGTGAAATCTACGCTGTTTATGTGCGCAAACTGATCCATTGGTTGAGCGTTAAAACCAGCGAAGGTGATTTGTACGAAATCGATACCGCCTTGCGGCCAAATGGCAATTCGGGTTTGCTCGTCACGTCACTCGACGCCTTTGAGGATTACCAAACCCAACGCGGCAGCAACACGGCGTGGACATGGGAACACCAAGCCATGACGCGCGCGCGCAGTTGTGGTGGAGACACAGCATTGCAAGAAAAGCTCGAAGCGGTTCGTGAAGAAGTTATCAATGCACCTCGCGATCACCACGCATTGAAAGATGAAATCATCGCTATGCGCAACAAACTAAGTGCCGCACGCCCGGTCAAACCAGATGTGTTTGATGTCAAGCACAGCGCAGGCGGCATGGTAGATGTGGAGTTTGCGGTCCAGTATTTGGTGTTGGCGTTTGCGCATCAACACCCAGCGTTGTTAGCTAACGTTGGCAATATTCAGTTGTTGGAACGCAGCGAGCTGGCTGGTTTGCTACCATCAGGCGTCGGTGTTGCTGCAGGCAATGCTTACCGCGCGTTACGCAAAGTACAACACCAAGCGCGACTTGACGAATTGGCTACGCAAATTCCACTCTCTCAAGCGCAGGGATGGCGCGAAGATGTGTTGGCACTATGGCGTGCCGTGTTTGGGAATTAATGCAGAGTTCAGCGCTTATTGCGCGCGGATTTTCTGAACCAATGCTGTCGTCGAATAGCCCGATACAAAGGGAATCGCTTGTGCGCGTCCGCCATACGACACGACCAATTGGGTTTCGGCCAGTGTCGCCATGTCGTAATCACCGCCTTTGACCAAGATATCGGGACGCAGCGCATCGATGATTTGGTAGGGCGTGTCCTCATCAAACCAGGTGACCAAACTCACACTCGCCAAAGCCGCCATCAAAGCCACTCGATCTTCCAAGGTGTTGAGCGGGCGATCGTCGCCTTTACCTAAGCGTTTAGAAGATGCGTCCGTATTGAGCGCCACCACCAAACTCGCACCCAAACTGCGCGCTTGTGCCAAATACGTGGCATGGCCGCGGTGCAACACATCAAACACACCGTTGGTGAAAACAACCGGGCCTTTTTCACGCAATTGCGCGATGCGCGATACAGCCTCTTGGGGTGAAGCAATTTTTGTTAAAAAATCTGGCTCGGCTAGGGCTCTCTGCATAGTGGCATCATTCTAGATTGATCAATTCCAGAACCCTGTGAAGGGAATTTGCTTGTTCCCATCACAAATCTCCCATATTCAGCCATGATGCCGTTATGAAACAACTATTTATCCCATTCTTATTGCTCTGTTTTGGCTTTGGTAATAGCGCCTTGGTTTTAGCAGCAACCGAGCCTTCTGTTTCTGCCAACACAGCTTCTGTGCCATGTCCCAAGTTACTGCAACACACCATGCTCAGGCTGCAAGATGAAAAGCCACAAGCGCTTTGCCAATATGCTGGACAAGTGGTGTTGGTTGTCAACACGGCAAGCTTTTGCGGATTTACGTCGCAGTACAAAGGCCTAGAAGCTCTGCACGCCAAATACAAAGATCGCGGCTTGGTGGTGTTGGGTTTTCCAAGCAATGATTTTTCGCAAGAGCCTGAGAGCAACGCCAAAATCGCTGATTTTTGCGACAACACGTTTGGCGTGAAATTTCCTATGTTCACCAAAACATCTGTGCGTGGAGCTGACGCCATACCGTTATTCAAACAATTGACTGAACAAACTGGTACTGCGCCTAAATGGAATTTTTACAAATACTTGATCAGCCGCGACGGCAAGACGGTCAAAAGCTATGGGTCCATGACCGGCCCGCAAGACAAAGGTTTTGTCAGCGAGGTTGAAAAATTACTTGCTGCAAAGGACTCTCGTTAATGCGTAAACGGGTTGCCGTTATCGGTTCGGGTATTTCTGGTTTATCTGCGGCCTACCATTTACGCAACCAAGCAGACGTCACCTTATTTGAAGCAGGCTCTTATTTTGGGGGCCATACGCATACCGTGGATGTCACATTGCCGAGCCCACAGGGTATGGTGACGCACGGTGTTGACACTGGGTTTTTGGTTTTTAATGAGCGCACCTACCCTGGACTGATTGGACTTTTCGCAGAACTGCAGGTTCAGACTTCTGCGTCTGACATGTCTTTTTCGGTACAAACCCCGCGCGCTTCGGGACAACGCGCCATGGAGTGGAGTGGCTCCAACTTAAATACCGTATTTGCACAACGCAGCAATTTGTTCAGCCCCACATTTTTAGGCATGTTGCGCGATGTGTTGCGCTTCAACACATTGGCCAATGCTTTGGCTGATCGTGGCCAAGACCATGCATTGATGCAACCCTTAGGTGAGTTTTTAGAAACACACAAATTTGGGTCTGCATTTCGCCACTGGTATCTGTTGCCCATGCTAGGTTGCATATGGAGCTGCCCTACTGATCAAATGTTGCAATTTCCTGTTGCCACCATGGTCCGTTTTTGCCACAACCATGGGTTGATCCAAGTGGTGAACCGCCCGCAATGGTTCACGGTCACCGGTGGTGCCAAGCACTATGTTGAAAAGTTATTGCAACATATTCCACGCACACACTTACAAACACCTGTTCAGCGTATAGAGCGCAATGACGTTGGCGTGCGCGTTTTCACGGCAGGTGGGGCAGAGGATTTTGATGGCGTGGTATTGGCTTGCCATGCCAACCAAGCTTTGTCACTTTTGGCGCAACCCACGCCACAAGAACAGGCATTGCTTGGAGCGATTCGCTACCACCCCAACAAGGCGGTCTTGCATACGGACACATCGGTCATGCCAAAGAAGAAGCTTGCATGGGCCGCGTGGAACTATGAACGCGCCACAGATTTAGGGCTTGAATCTAGCCGAGTCTGCTTGCATTACTGGATCAACCGTTTGCAGCCTCTTCCGTTTTCACAAGATGTGGTGGTGTCGCTCAATCCAGTTCGCGGTATCGACCCCAGCAAAGTGCTGGGTGAGTATGACTATGCGCATCCCGTGTTTGATCTTGCTGCCATCAAAGCACAGTCACAGTTACCCAGCTTGCAAGGCCAGCAAAACACATGGTATGCAGGTGCATGGATGGGTTACGGGTTTCACGAAGATGGATTCAAAGCCGGTCGTGATGCTGCATCAGGAATATTGGCCGCATGACTATTAACGCTCATCAACCGCTTATCGGTTTTGGCCAAGTGCGCCACACCCGATTGCGGCCTGCGCGTCATGCATTCGCATACGGCACTTTTTTTCTGATGCTGCCTATGCGCTCGTTAGCCGTGCTTAATAGCAAAGCACTCGCTGTCAACCGCTTTGGCGCCATCAGCTTTCACGACCGAGACCATGGTGATGGTCGCGATGCGTCTCAAGGCGGCGCATTGGCTTGGCTAGATGCGTTGCTGCACAGCGAAGGCATAGCTGATGCCAATGGCGAAGTGTGGCTGCATTGCTACCCGCGCATATTTGGTTTTACTTTCAAACCAGTAAGTTTTTGGTATTGCCATGACAGATCGGACCGTCTGCGCGCCATTGTGGTTGAAGTGAACAACACATTTGGTGAACGCCATTGCTATTTATTAGACAAACCACAATGGGGCATCGAACAAGCCGCTGACAAGGTGTTTCATGTATCGCCCTTCTGTAGCGTGGAAGGGCAGTATCGTTTTCGGTTTATGCGAACCTCAGACCGCACTGTTGCTCGGATCGACCACGACGATGCATTAGGCGCTTTGATACAAACCAGTGTGAGCGGCCATCTGGTTGCGTTGACCACACGTTCCCAATGGCAGGCTTTGCTTCGCTATCCTTTAATGACGGTGATGGTGGTGGTGCGCATCCATTGGCAAGCTTTCAAGTTGTGGCGAAAAAAAGTAACATTTTTCTCTAAGCCCACGCCCCCGCAAGATTTTGTGACCCGTTGATATTTTTGAGGCCCCTTGATGACTATTTCAAATTCAACGTCTTTTGTTAAAGCTGATGCGCTGCATGAAACCATGCCCGCGTCTGTAAAACGCATCGTTGGTTTACTTGAACAGCTGCAACACGGCGTATTGACATTGCATTGGCCTGACGGCCAGGTCTCACAATTTGGCCAAGCCCATGGCGATGAATTGCACGCTGATTTGCATCTGCATAACTGGGAACCTTTTTCGCAGGCGATGAAGTCTGGCGACATTGGTTTTGCGGAGAGCTTTATTGCAGGCGATTGGACTTCTAGTGACGTCACCAGTTTGTTGCGCCTTTTTATTGCCAACCGCAAACATATTGACGACTTGATATTTGGCCATTGGCTAGGCCGCACGTATTACCGCATCAAACATTTCCTCAAACGCAACACCCGTAGCAACAGTCAAAAAAATATCCAAGCCCACTACGACCTAGGTAACGACTTTTACAAACTGTGGCTAGATGACACCATGAACTATTCATCGGCGTGGTTTGATGGCGATTTTTCTTCAACTACTTCTCATGCACAAAGTGCCAAAGTACGCCGTGCATTGCATATGGCTGGTGTTCAAGCAGGCAGCCGTGTGATGGAGATTGGGTGCGGTTGGGGTGCCTTGGCAGAAATGGGCGCGGTTGATTTTGGCGCGCAGATGTATGGCGTAACGCTTAGCCATGAGCAGTTGGCTTTTGCACAAGTGCGCCTGCACCGAACCAGCGGACAAGCGCCTGAGCAATTGCGACTACAAGACTATCGCGATATCAACGATGGCCCCTACGACGCCATCTGTTCTATTGAAATGATTGAAGCTGTGGGCCAGGCCTTTTGGCCCGAGTACTTTGCAACCATCGCCCGCCTACTTAAACATGGTGGTAAAGCGTGCGTGCAAAGCATCGTGATTGATGACGCGCTCTTTGATCGCTATATCCACAGCACTGACTTCATTCAACAATATATTTTCCCGGGTGGTTGCCTGCCTTGCCCGAAAGAGTTTCAAGCGCAAGCGGAACGCGCTGGTCTTCGCATCGTCGACGACATGTCTTTTGGATTGGACTATGCGGAAACACTGCGCCGCTGGCGGGTTAAGTTCTTAGAAGAAAAATCCAAAGTGCTGCAACTTAACTTTGATGAACGCTTTATGCGCATTTGGGAGTTTTACCTGTGTTACTGCGAAGCGGCGTTTGAAGAAAAAAATATCGACGTTGTGCAATACACCTTAGAGAAAATTTGATATGCCTTTAAACCCTCGTATCACCCAGTGGCAGGGCCGCAGCGTTTGGCTGATTGGTGCATCGAGTGGCATTGGCTTGGCTACGGCCAAAGCCCTGCATGCCGCAGGCGCACGTGTCACAGTATCTGCGCGTAAAACAGAATTACTCGATGCATTTGTCCAATCGCATACAGGTGCGCAAGCCATTGCCTTAGATGTCTGCGACACGCAAGCTGTCCAAGCCGCCACGCAACAAGTTCTTCAATCGCACGGCATCGATGTAGTGGTGTATTGCTCGGGACATTACAAGGCCGTTCGCGCCAACCGCTACTCTTTAGAAGAAATGGTGCGCCATCAAGAGGTGAACTATCTTGGTGTTGCGCGTGTTCTAGATGCTGTCTTGCCGATTTTTCTGGATCAAAAACGCGGTCACATCAGCCTGATTGCTAGTGTTGCCGGTTACAGCGGCTTGCCTAATAGTTTGGCTTATGGGCCCACCAAAGCAGCGATGATCAATTTGGCAGAGTCTTTGTATTTCGATCTCTCGCCCTTAGGCATTGGTGTAAGCGTGGTCAATCCTGGTTTTGTGGCTACGCCTTTGACTGCGCAAAACAAGTTCGATATGCCAGCGTTGTTGCAGCCCGAGCAAGCCGCCGCCTATATGCTTGAAGGCTGGGCGGACGGAGAGTTTGAGATTCACTATCCCAAACGTTTTTCACGTTGGTTGAAGTTCATGCGCCTCTTGCCTTACCGTTGGTACTTTG
>SYDB01000006.1 GCA_005786815.1 Burkholderiales bacterium | reverse complement strand
ATGGTCAAGCAACTTCAAACTTTGGCAGATAAAAAACCGCAGCCCGAGGTGCAAATACGGGGAGATGCACAAACAGACTATGAAGCAGTCGGACGCGTTTTATTTGCGGCACAAAGCGTGGGGCTCACCAAAGTGCGCTTCGTCACCGACCCACAAACAAAATAAGCCATGTTGCCGCAAACGCCCATGCTTCAAACCCTCGGAGAACCCGAGGTAATGATGGATATCAACACCACGCCTTTGATTGATGTGATGTTGGTGTTGTTGATCATGCTCATCATCACCATTCCCATGCAACTGCATTCGATCAACCTAGACATGCCAACAGGCACACCGCCGCTCGCTATCAAAAAACCCACCATCGTGCGAATCGAAATAGACGCACGCAATGTGGTGCGCTGGAACGATAAAACTTTGGCTAACCGCGCAGAGTTAGATGCGTTGTTACAAACTGCTAGCCAGCAACAACCCCAGCCTGAGGTGCATATCAAACCACAAGGCAAAGCCAAATATGAAGCAGTCGCTGGCGTATTGGCTAGCGCACAGCGCAATGGTTTAACCAAACTCGGGATTGTGGGAAGTGAACAATTTGCCGGCTACTAGCTAGTGCAACGCTACTTTCAATAAGTTGTGCCAGCTTTTTGCAGCGAATCGAAATTATTCGATGCTCAGAATAATTTGCGCTGTTTTTTCATAGTGGTGTGTCAAGGCCGCACATGCAGCTGCCACATTACCAGCAACGACTGCATCGACCACCTGCTTGTGCTCGTCAGATTCATCGCGGCGCTTGTAGGCGGATTTCATGGCGAGTTGCCGATAGCGATAGGCTTGGTCGTACAACTGTTCGCAAAAACCTAGGAGCCAACGCGAGCCGCAATTGCTGAGCAACGCCAAATGGAACTCACGGTGTAGTTTTTCCCATGCGGGGTTTTCTAAATAGTTCTCTTGTCGTAACGACCGTGGTGTTTTAGACAAGCGGTGCAAAGCCAAAACCACTTTTTCTTCCCACTCTGGGGTGCTGGCTTGCATGGCTTGGGTTAAGGCGAGGGTTTCTACCCAGACGCGTGTTTTGGCCAATTCACGCAATGCTTCTTCGCTGACCGGTGTCACCACAAACCCTCGCTGGTCCATGTGCTGCACCCAGCCTTCTGCGGCCAATCGGTTCAAAGCTTCACGGATGGGCGTGGCCCCTGTGCCGTAGTGCTCCCGCAAAGATTCGATACCGAGTTTGAGTCCCGGAGTCCAAGTGCCGCTCAACACATCCGCACGTAGGCGTTCGTAGGTGCTAAGCGTTAAAGATGCGACGCTTTCTGGTGCGAGTTCGGTTGTCATGGCGAGAGATATTAATCGATAAAAATTTTAAACAGCTGAAATTATCGATATTATTCAGCCCACTGTTCACACCATCTGAGAAGGAAGCACCATGCGTTTTTTGAGCTTTGAGGCCAATGGCCAAGCGGGTATTGGTTGGGTCAAGGATATCCACGTCACAGATTTCGTAAATCTGACGCTCGCCGCACCGGAATTGCCTCGCAATCTCAAAGACTTAATTTGCGCCACCGGCGGATTAGCCGCAGCAGACGCTGCTGCGCGCAAAGCGCCAGCCAGTGCTGTGGAGGCAATGTCTGGCGTGACCATGCTGCCTCTCATTCCGAATCCCGGAAAAATCATCTGCATGGGATTGAACTACGCCGACCATGCCAAGGAAGGCGGTAACGCGCTCCCCGAGTACCCCAGCTTTTTCTTGCGCGGCAACTCGTCGATGGTGGGACACAACCAAGCTATCGTTCGGCCCAAAGCTTCTACCCAGTTGGACTATGAGGCAGAGTTGGCGGTCATCATTGGCAAACAGGCTAGGCACTTGACTGCGGGAAACGCCCTCGATTGCATCGCTGGGTATTCGTGTTTCAACGACGGCAGCATTCGTAACTACCAACGCAAATCCTCGCAATGGACGATTGGTAAAAACTTTGATGGCACGGGCCCGTTTGGCCCTTGCTTAGTCACCCCAGAGGAGTTGCCACCCGGCGCGGCAGGCCTTCGTATCCAATCGCGCTTGAATGGCAAGGTCATGCAAGACGCCAATACCGACGTGTTTTTGTGGAATGTGGTCGAGGCCTTGCGCATCATCACCGAGTGCATGACCTTGGAGCCAGGCGATGTCATCATCACTGGCACGCCCGCAGGTGTGGGTTATGCCCGCACTCCCCCCGTTTGGATGGCGCCTGGCGATATTTGTGAAATCGAAGTCGAAGGCGTGGGCATTTTGTCCAATCCAATCGTGGATGAAAGTTAAACCGAGGAAGCCAGAATCCGTACCCGCTTCAAGCCCAGCTGGACCTAGTTGATTTGCATAACCACATTTGGACTTAATCCGCCTTAGCCCCAGAACTCTTCACCACAGCAGCCCATTTTGGCACTTCTGCTTTTAAGAAGTTGCCAAACTCCGAAGTGCTATTGCGTGAGCTGGCCATTCCGAGTTGGGAGAATTTTTCGATTATGTCAGCGGACTCCATGGCGCGGTTGAGAGCGGCGTTGAGTTTTTCAATCACTGCGGGCGGTGTTCCAGCGGGCGCAAAAAAGCCAAACCAGGTGTAGTCGTCGAATTCTTTGTAACCAAACTCGGTGATGGACGGCACATCAGGCAACAAAGGTGAACGGGTGGCGCTGGTCACCGCCAATGCCTTCAACTTGCCTGCTTTGATCATGGGCACAGCGGGCGGCATGGAGGTAGATGCAATTTGCGTATGGCCTGCCACCACCGCATTGATAGCTGCTGCTGGTTGGTAAGGCACATGGACGATATCGACCTTTGCAGCAGACTTCAAACGTTCCATGGACAAGTGGGTCGT
>SYDB01000094.1 GCA_005786815.1 Burkholderiales bacterium | reverse complement strand
TGCAAAACCATAAGCGCGGTTACCTAAATAAATCTGATTGAGATAAATCTCAAAGATCTGGTCCTTGCTGAGGTTGTGCTCTAACTTGGTGGTGAGCAAGACCTCATAAATTTTGCGCGTAAATGTTTTTTCTGAAGACAAATACACATTGCGTGCAACTTGCATAGTGATGGTCGACGCGCCTTGGCTTTTAGCCCTACCAAGGTTGGCCAAGCTGGCGCGTAACAAACCGATGTAGTCAACACCGCCATGTTGGTAGAAGCGTGCATCTTCAATGGCCAGTACCGCGTCTTTCATGACCTTGGGAATGTCTTTGAAAGGCATGAAGTTGCGACGCTCTTCGCCAAATTCACCGATTTGCGTGCCCTCTACTGAATAGACGCGCATCGACAACTTGGGTCGATAGTCTGAGAGTGCAGTGACATCGGGCAATTGCGGATAGGCCATGGCGAGCGCCACGCCTACGAGCAAAGCGACGATCACGCCACATGCAGCCATAAATCCAAAAGCCCACAAAAGCAGCGTGCTGGCCATGGAGCGAGGCTCTGCGTGCGCACCTCTTTGGTTTTCAAAAGAGGGGGGTGTTTTGGAATTTGCCATAGGCCATTATAAAAACTGCGTAAAAGTCGCAAACTCTGCTAGTAGAGCATGCCCATGTGACATCTAACCTCTTTAAAAATCCACTCTTACGACTATAGAAAAAGGGTAAAACATGGCAGTGTTAACAAATATTCGAGTCGAAAGAGATGAAGAGCTAGGACTGACTACATGGATAGATACAACTAATCAATCGGTGTCTATCGGGCTGGAGGAATCTTGGTATGTTCGCAGCATAGTGTCATTGCCTGTTGATTTGTCAGGCCGCGAACTCAATGAGCAGATCTGCGAAGAATTACACATGCAGTTTCCAACCCAGAGCATGGATTGGTTATTTGACTATGTCCCTTAAAACGGGGCGCCCCCTCTAGATGGATTACAAGCTTGGGAATTGTTTGCCTTAGCAAGCAAACAGATGGTTGCAATTCGCAAGTTGTGTAGCGAGAAACAATGGCGTTTGGTTTGTGTTGCACCCCTTGCAATGCTTGCCCAAGCGCAACGTGGAGTGGGGGCGTGTTTTTATCCAACGCGACAGCATCGACAAAGCCAGCTGTGGCGCAAGCGTTGTATCAAGGGTGGCCTAGGGTTATGTGCAAGCCTTGTCTTGTTTTTGGGTGTGGGTTCGGGCTATTCGTTGGCGAGCGCTTATTGGGCTGACTCCCATCACCAGACAAAAGAAGATATTGCACAAGCACTGCCACCGGTAGAAAGCCTCCCAAGTCCCGAGCCTTGGATGCTGCAAGAATTTGAGCGGACCAAAGAACCGCTGGAGTTTTACAACTTACAAGATTTAAGGTTGGTCGGATTTATCCAGCAAGGCAGAAGCACCAACGCTTTAATCCATGTCAGTGGGCAACCGCAACTTGGTATCCATAGCGTACGTTTGGGTGCGTACCTCGGCAAAAACTTTGGGCGCGTGTCGCTTATCACACACGACGCAGTGTTGCTTCTTGAACTGCACCAAGACAGCTCAGGGGCTTGGACAGAGCGAGAAACCAGCTTGCTAATGGCCACCCACGTTTCATAAGTGGACGTTCGCTTTTCGTCAATCAGAACTCTTAAAAAATGTATGAAGCAATTCTTCACGTGCTGTATGTGCTTTGCCTTTAGCGGGTGGTTGCTGCTGTTGGGAGGTCAAGCTGCTGCGCAAGATGGCACGCCTTTATATACAGGTAAGCCCTTGACCCTCAATTTCCAAACGATTGATGTGCGCGCTGCTTTGCAAATCATCGCGGATTTCACAGGATTGAATGTGGTTGCCTCTGACAGTGTGTCGGGAAGCTTGTCCTTGCGATTGCACCAAGTGCCATGGGACCAAGTGCTCGACATCATTGCCCAAACCAAAGGCCTCAGCCAAAGGCGACAAGGCAATGTCATTTGGATGGCCACGCGCAATGAAATAGCAGCGCGAGATAAGCAGGAATTTGAAATGCGGCAGGCCCTACAAAATTTGGAGCCTTTAATCACACATAACTTTGTGCTGAACTATGCTAAGGCGGTAGATGTTGCCCGACACATACAAGGCTTGGGAGGTTTACCAGGCTCTACACCAGCACCCCATGTTTTTGGCGGAATGCAAACGGAGATGGACAACAATGCCATGCTCTACCTCTCCAATAAACATCCTTTCGGTCAATACCGTTCGTCTTCACGTCCTTACGACGTGCCATCGGTGGGGGCGCCCCATGCCCATGCGACCCATCCATTGCAAAACTTAGGCGCGGGCCACTCCAGTGTGCGTGGAGCCCAAGGTCGGTTACTCAGCACGCGTGGCAGTGTGATGGCTGAGCCTCGCACCAACCAGTTGTTTGTGACGGACATTGCATCGCGTATTGAAGAGGTGCAACGCATCATTGCCAAGATCGATATCCCCCTGCGTCAAGTGATGATTGAGGCCCGTATCGTGCAAGCCAGCGATACCTTTGGTCAAACCTTGGGGGTGCGCTTAGGAGGCGTCAGCAGTGGTGCGCATAACAAACTCACGGACAAAATCCTGAATCCCACAGGGCAGTTTGTGAATTTGCCAGCAGGCAATATCAGTGGCTTTGAACCCGCAAGTTTTGCAGTTTCTTTGTTCAATGCCGAGAAAAACAAGATGTTGAACTTGGAGTTATCTGCCTTAGAGGCAGATGGCAAAGGCAAAGTCGTGTCGAGTCCGCGTGTAGTGACTGCCGACCAAGCCAAAGCCATCATTGAACAAGGTACAGAGTTGCCTTACCAAATAGCCGCTGGCAGTGGTGCCACAGCCATTGCATTTCGCAAAGCCAATTTAAAACTCGAAGTCACGCCGCAGATCACCCCTGAGGGCAACATCGTTCTCGAGTTAGATATCCATAAAGACAGTGTGGGGCAAAACACCACGGCGGGCTTTGCGATCGATACCAAGCATGTCAACACACAGGTGCTGGTGGACAACGGCGGGACAGTCATGATCGGTGGCATTTATGAATCTATTGCGCTCGATGAGCATCAAAAAGTACCTGTACTGGCCGATATTCCGTTGTTGGGCTACTTATTCAAGAGCCGACGTAGCAACCAAATCAAGCAAGAGCTCTTGGTCTTCATAACGCCTAAAATGGTCAGTCAAAGTGCTTCAGCACAGTAAGAAAGTGCAAGGTGTTAGTTTTGGTTGGTCTGCCAGGCTCTGGCAAAACTACCGTCGGCCGACAGTTGGCAAGACGGCTCGCCATCCCCTTTGTTGATTCGGATCACGCCATCGAAAACCGTTTAGGGTGTTCGGTGCGCGAATATTTCGAACGCGAAGGGGAGGCCCGCTTTCGCGATATCGAATCTGAAGTATTGAATGATTTAAGCCAGACCCACGCTGGCGTTCTCTCCACAGGGGGCGGGTCTGTTTTGCGGCCAGAGAACCGCCAATATTTGCGTGAACGTGGCCGTGTTTTTTATTTGCGGTCTTCGCCCGAAGAAGTTTTTCGCCGTTTGCGTTATGACCAAAACCGTCCTTTGCTACAAGTTTCAGACCCTATGGCAAGACTACGTGACTTGTTTGATGCGCGAGACCCCGTGTACAAAGAAGCCGCGCATTATGTGATCGAAACCAATCGCCCCTCGGTGTCTACATTGGTCAATATGATCATCCGGCAGTTGGAGCAAATTGGTGAATTGCCAACTAACCTAAAAACCGGAACTGCTTCTCAGTCTATGAACGCTAACGCGCGCTCATAAACAGATCCTTCTCAGAGAAAGAATTTTGTGAGCACTTCTATTTCACCTATTCATATACAAATAGATCTCGGCGAACGCAGTTACCCCATCTACATTGGGACACAACTGTTAGACAACCCTGAGACTTGGGCTAACTTACCCAAGGCTGCGACAGCGTTGGTGGTGACCAACGAGACAGTAGGACCACTCTATGCAAAGCGTCTGTGCGTTGCTTTGCAATCCCACTATGGACAAGTGATGACCTTGGTCTTGCCAGATGGTGAAGGCCATAAAACTTGGCAAACCTTGAATTTGATTTTTGACCAGCTGCTAGAAAAAGGCGCTGACAGACAAACCGTTTTGTTTGCACTAGGTGGTGGCGTGGTGGGCGACATGACGGGGTTTGCCGCAGCTTGCTTTATGCGTGGTGTGCCTTTTGTACAAGTGCCCACTACCTTGTTGTCGCAAGTGGATTCGTCTGTTGGTGGAAAGACTGCCATCAACCATCCATTGGGTAAAAACATGATCGG
>SYDB01000093.1 GCA_005786815.1 Burkholderiales bacterium | reverse complement strand
TCTGCGCTAGACCCTATTTCTACGGGAAAAGTAGAAGAGCTTGTCAATGAATTAAAGTCGGACTACACCATTGCGATCGTGACCCATAACATGCAACAAGCTGCCCGTGTCAGTGACTTCACTGCATACATGTACTTGGGTGAGTTGATTGAATTTGGTGAAACTGAGCAAATTTTCTTCAAACCTAAAAAGACAGCTACCGAAGATTACATTACTGGCCGTTTCGGCTAAAACGAGAGAGACCCACATGCCTGATAAACATTTATCCTCACAATTTGATGCCGAACTCAATCAAATCTCTACCAATGTCATGGAGATTGGTGGCTTAGTCGAGTCCCAAATTCGCCAAGCGATTTACGCGCTTTCCAACTTTAGTGTGGAGGTGGCCGACGACGTCATCGTCACTGAAAACCGAGTCAATGCACTGGAAGTCGAGATCGACCGCGAAATCGCATCTGTGATCAGCAGACGCCAACCTACGGCGCGAGACCTGCGCCTGTTATTGGCCATGTCTAAAACGACTGCTAATTTAGAGCGCGTTGGTGATGAGGCCGCCAAAATTGCCCGAATGGTCAAGTCTATTATTGACGGCGTAGCGCCGCGTGCCTTGCCTTCTTCCGATTTGCGTGTGTGTGGCGAGCTTGCCTCTGGATTGTTGCGTAAAGCGCTGGATTCTTTTGCGCGATTGGATGTACAAAGCGCTGTTGCAATTTTGCGTGAAGACGATTTGATCGACAAAGAGTTCGATGGATTTGTTCGCAAGCTCATCACTTACATGATGGAAGACCCGCGCACCATTTCTGCTAGTTTGAATTTGCTTTTTATCGCTAAAGCGATTGAACGCATCGGCGACCATTCTAAAAATATCGCCGAATTCATTATCTATATTGTCAAAGGCGAAGACGTACGCCACACGCCTCTAGCGGATATCGAAGCCGCCATGAACACGAGTAATTAATCTGCCAGTATGAAGATTCCTCGTGTACTGGTTGTCGAAGATGAGAAAGCCATTGCCGAACTCATCTCGGTCAATTTGCGCCACCATGGCATGTTGGCGGTTTTAGCAGAAGACGGAGAAGCAGCACAAGCTGCCATTGATGATGTGCTGCCAGACGTGATCTTGCTGGATTGGATGTTGCCAGGGCAAAGCGGTTTGGTGTTGGCAAAGCGTTGGCGTTTGGATCCTCGTACTAAGCTAACTCCCATCTTGATGCTAACCGCGCGTGGTGATGAGCCCGACAAAATTGCTGGCCTAGACGCCGGTGCGGACGACTACATCACCAAGCCTTTTTCTACCCAAGAACTTCTTGCGCGTATTCGGGCTGTACCGAGACGCCGCGCCCCTGAGCAAGCTAGCGATGTTGTTCGAATTGGTGGCTTACAACTAGATGGCTCTACGCACCGTGTAAGTTATCAAGATACCCCGCTCAGACTGGGGCCAACTGAATTTAAGTTGCTCAATTACTTCATGCATCACGCCGAAAGGGTGCATTCACGTAGTCAGTTACTGGACCGCGTTTGGGGCGACCATGTATTTATCGAAGAACGAACTGTAGATGTTCATGTCAAACGTTTACGAGAAGCGCTAGGGACAGCAGGTGCTATGGTGGAGACAGTCCGTGGAGTTGGGTATAGACTCACGGCTTCTGTCACACCTGATGCCTGAGGTTCTTAGTGTTTGGTCGGTTTTTTAGTTCACTGCTACTGCTTATCTGTGGCGCAACGCTCGGGTATTTTTGGGCGCAATCGCAGGAGTTACATTCCGCGTTTTATTTGGTATTGGGCGGCCTAGTCGGGGCGATGCTCTGGTGGTTTTGGGATGCTATACGTGGGCTGCGTGTAGTCTATTGGCTGCGTTATGGAAATCTAGCGGAAGTACCTAGCACATTTGGTTTATGGGGCACAGTAGTCGATAGAACGCGAAGATTGTTGAGAGAGCGCGAGCGAACCATCAAGGCTAGCGAACAGCGTTTAAAAGATTTTTTATCTGCCATTCAAGCATCGCCCAATGGCGTGGTTCTCCTAGATGAAAACTTGCAAATTGAATGGTGTAACCAAACCGCTGCATACCAATTAGGTATTGAGCCTGAGCGTGATATCGCACAACGGATTGGCAATTTGGTGCGCGATCCTATTTTCTCTGCCTATATGACATCGTCAGATGTTGTGGAATCTATTGTCATAGAGGGAAGAGGCAAAAACCCCAAAATGCCTCTGCGTATATCGATACAGCGCCACCCTTACGGTGAGGGCAAGCAGTTGCTAATCACCCGAGACGTGACGGTTGTGGAGCAAGCAGAAGCCATGCGGCGCGATTTCGTGGCTAATGTGTCGCATGAAATTCGCACACCACTTACAGTCTTAGCGGGATTTGTAGAAACCTTGCAAACTTTAAAACTCAGTCCACAAGAACAAGACAACTACCTAGCGCTGATGGCGACCCAAGCGCAGCGCATGCAAAGCTTGGTGGATGACTTGCTGACTTTGTCGCGCCTAGAGGGCAGCCCTATTCCAGGATTTACCAGCCACATAGCGCTTTCACAGTTGATGGACACTTGCCAAATTGAGTCGCAGCAACTCTCCAAGTTGTTGTTTCAAGACAAGATAGCCCAAGTCATTGTTTTTGAAACAGATCCAAAGATTCTCGATTATCTTGTCCTCGGCGAACAGCGTGAACTTCAAAGTGCGCTGTCTAATTTGGTCAGCAATGCAATACGTTATACCCCGCAGGGTGGACGCATTGAAGTGCACGCATTTATATCAACGGATGGAAATTTGAATCTGCAAGTCAAGGACACTGGGCCCGGCATTCTGCCCGAACATTTGCCAAGACTCACCGAGCGTTTTTACCGCGTCGACAGAAGTCGTTCACGTGAGTCTGGGGGAACTGGATTAGGTTTGGCGATTGTGAAACACGTGATGCAACGCCACGGTTGTCAATTGCAAATAGCCAGTATTGCAGGACAAGGCTCTTGTTTTAATTTGATTTTCCCCCCAGCACGTTGGAAGCAAGTAGCAACGCCTTAGCGTGTTTTGCGGTAGGCGAGTATCCAAAGCACAGGAAATAATGCTGCAACAGTCAGCACCAAGGCAAGCGTGCTGGTTTGCCAAAATGTGATGGGTGAATTTGTTTGAAGCCAAGTCAAGGTTTCAAACTCTACAAAACCATATGCCACGACATAGCCACCTGCCAATCCAACGCCCCATAAGGTAATGGCATAGGTAAGAAGTGGAAAAAGAGTGATGCGATAACTGCGAAGTGCAAATACGCAAAACACTTGTAGCGCATCTGCAAGTTGGTAGCACGCTAACCAGTACAGTAATTCGGCTGCCAGTTCTGCCACTTCAGGTGACTGGGTGTAAAAAAGTACGACCTCTCTTTGAAACACAACCAACAGAAGACTCAAAAGTGATCCGAAAATAATCACCAGGGTCAAACCATCGCGTAAAGCCTTTCTGGCGTTCTGATGCTGGTTAGCGCCTAACCAATAACTCACCCGCGCACTGCAGGCAATCGAAAGAGACAACGGCACCATATAAAGCAATGCGGCCATGGAAGCCGTAATTTGGTGGCTTGCTGACGCTACGACGCCAAGTCGCGCAATAAACAAAGCCATCAAGGTGAATGAAGTGACTTCAACACCAATGGCCAAGCCACTTGGAATTCCTAGCTTTAAAAACTGCCGTAACACCCTAAAGTCCGGCGGCTCCATGCGCTGCCAAAAATCATAGGGTTTGTAATCATCTTGAATGCGTAACAAGATGACTGCAAATGCCACCATGGCGATATTGACTACCAAAGTGGCCCAAGCGCATCCTACCAATCCCATAGGTTCAAAAACGCCTGGCAGACCTAAAACCAGCAAGATAGATAAAGGTATCTTGCATAGCAAGCCTGCCACCTGCACCAAGGTCACTGCCCGTTGACTTCCTAAAATTTGGCTCAAGGTGCCAAACAGCCTAAACAAAAGAGCTGCAGGCAAGCCAAATGCAATCACTGTCAGATAGTCTTGGACTTCTAGTTGCAGGTGTTCTGGCACTTGTGCCCACTCCAACAAAGTCCCCGGATTGAGTAACACCGCCATACCAATGGTCGATGTCAAAAGTACGATGTACAAAGCTTGACGCACCGAGCGACCAACCGCCGCATATTTGTTAGCACCTTGTAGTTCAGCCCAAACAGGAAGCAGTGCCTGCACGATGCCCATCAGCGCAACATGGACAGAAATATAAGTGGCTGAACCCACGGACAGAGACGCAAGAGCAGTGTCTGCATACCTGGCTGCCACGATGGTATCTGTCACTCCAAACGCCATGACTGCTAACTGACCGATCAAAATCGTTCCTGCATGGTGCAGGATATGCGCACGTTCGGTCATCGGGTTTTATTGAACCCGTCGCAGGTAAAGGGTGACGTCTTCATTTTTATTGGCAGGACGTTTGATGGTTTCTATGCGGCGCCATTCTTTGATATGGGCTACTTGCGCTAATTCTGGTCGTGAATCGTTATCAACCATGAGCCATCGGCACGAGGCGTTTTGTGGCGACTCGGCATTGTCTAAGGGTTTGATTTCAAAGCCGCCATGGTAGTGAAATGCAGTCATTTGCCCGACATTGAGTCCGTAGGTCATCATGCAATCAGACGATGATCGTCCTTGGGCTTTCATCGTCTGTTGAATTTGCTGAACCCAAGGCACATAGCTTCTTGCAAAATCTAAAAGTGGTAGCCACAAGCTCATCAGCAATAACCAACAAAGGGCGGCACCTCCAGAAGGCAATACCAAGCTCTTCCAGATCGCTTGGCGGTGTCTACCCACGCGCCACTTCACCAGCCATGCCCATATAGCGGTTGCCATCAGCGC
>SYDB01000092.1 GCA_005786815.1 Burkholderiales bacterium | reverse complement strand
CCGCATAGGTTTCGAACAAGTCAGCAGCCATTCCCGCACAGTCGCCGACGTTGTCACCCACGTTATCGGCAATCACCGCAGGGTTGCGTGGATCGTCTTCTGGGATACCTGCTTCCACTTTTCCAACCAAATCGGCGCCGACGTCAGCGCCTTTGGTGAAAATACCGCCGCCTAAGCGGGCAAAAATTGAAATCAGTGAGGAACCGAATGCCAAGCCCATCAATGGATTGAGCAAATGGGCTAAGTTTTTATCTGGGGTGTAGTTACCGTTTCCTGCAAGGAACCAATAAAAACCGCCAACGCCCAAAAGGCCAAGGCCTACCACCAACATACCAGTGATGGCTCCGCCTTTGAAGGCGACGTCCAATGCAGGGCCAATTCCTTGGGTTGCAGCTTGCGCAGTGCGCACGTTAGCTTTGACAGACACGTTCATGCCGATAAAACCGCAAGCACCAGATAAAACAGCACCGATGACAAAGCCAATCGCCGTGGTGCTGTTAAGAAAGATGCCAATTAATATGGCTAGCACTACGCCTACTATTGCAATGGTGCGGTATTGACGCGCTAAGTATGCAGATGCGCCGAGCTGAATAGCCTCAGCAATTTCTTGCATGCGGGCATTGCCTGCATCCAGGGCCAAAATAGAAGAACGTGCCCAAAAACCGTAGATCACGGCTACAAGGCCACACGCCAGCGCAAAAATTAGCGCGGAATTACCTGACATAAAAACTCCTTGATGTTGTATCGCTGAAGAGTGGGCGTCACGCGGGTTGCCAGATGCCACCTCTGCGTTGCTTCCTCAAGCCACAAGAAGAACTTGTCACAAGATTGGCCAACTTGTGAACTTTAAGCTATACAAAGGTTCAAGTAAGTTTTAAGGACGTAAAATTCGGGTTATTCCCTAGTCTTTAATTTTTATTTTTAACAACAGCCATGTCACTCGATAACGTCACTCCTGGAAATAAAGTCCCTGAAGCATTCAATGTAATTATTGAAATCCCCATGAATGCGGATCCAGTTAAATATGAAGTCGACAAGGCGACAGGTGCCATCTTCGTGGATCGCTTCATGAGCACCTCTATGCATTACCCCACCAACTATGGTTATGTGCCAAAAACGATCAGCGGTGATGGTGATCCAGTCGACGTATTGGTCATAACACCAGTGCCTTTGATTCCAGGTGTAGTAGTGCCATGTCGCCCTATTGGTATTTTGAAAATGCAAGATGAAGCAGGCGAAGATGGAAAAGTGCTTGCTGTGCCTATCGACAAGATTTTGTCCATCTACACCCAATGGCAAAAACCAGAGGACTTAAATCCATTGCGTTTAAAAACCATCGCCCATTTCTTTGAGCACTACAAAGATTTAGAAGAAGGTAAATGGGTCAAGATTCTTGGTTGGGAAGGCCCTGAGTCCGCCAAACAAGAAATCTTGGACGGCATTGCCAACTACCAAAAAGAACAACAGTAAATCACGCGCCGTGTTTAAACGGCGACCGTTCTGCTAAATGTTCCAGGTATTGGTCAATACCAGAACGTTCTCTTTCTAAATAGCGCTCCACAGCATCGGCAAATGCTGGATGTGCCAGCCAATGCGCGCTGTAAGTGGTAACTGGCATCAACGCTCTGGCCATTTTGTGTTCGCCTTGTGCGCCACCTTCAAAACAAGACACATTGTTGTTAATGCACCAATTCAGTGGTTTGTAATAACACGCTTCGAAGTGCAGGCAATCCACCCGTTCTAATGCGCCCCAGTAGCGTCCATAAGCCACTGCGTTATCGCTTCCTAAGGCATGAACAGCAATCAAACTGCAGGCTATGGGTTGCCCTTCTCGTTGTGCAACAAACAAGACCCAGTTATCGGCCATGTGGTCTTGCATAGATTGGAAAAAACTTCGGCTTAGGTAGGGGGCGTTGCCGTGTTCAAGATAAGTGCGTTCGTAACAGTCATAAAAAAAGTCCCAGTCTTGCGTGGATATTTCTGAACCCGAGCGCGTTTGAAAAGTAACTCCAGCCTCTTGGACGCGTCGGCGTTCCTGTTTGATTTTTTTACGTTTTTCTTGCGACAGCGAGGTGAGAAAGTGATCGAAGTCTGTGAATTGTGCATTGCGCCAATGGAATTGCACAGTTTGTCTTTGCATAAAACCTAGTGCATCGCAGGCTAAGCGATCTTGCGGGCTGGTAAAAAGCAGGTGTAATGAGGAAAAGCCTTTTTCTTTGCAAAGATCCAAAACGGATGTCAGCAAATGTGTGCGACTATCGTTATTCGACGCCAGTAATCGAGAGCCTGGCACGGGTGTGAATGGAACAGCCACCAATCCTTTTGGGTAATAAGCAAGCCCATGTTCCCCGTAAGCATTGGCCCAGGCCCAATCAAATACATATTCGCCATAAGAATGGCTTTTTAAATAGAGGGCGCAAGCAGCAACAAGCTGGTTATCTCGCCAAAGCGTGACGAACTGAGGTTTCCAGCCAGTTTTAGGCGATGCGCTGCCGCTTTCGTGCAAGGCTGCCAAATAGGCGTGCGATATAAAGGGCGTGGGCGCGTCTTGTTGCGCACACAAGCCATCCCACATTTGCGCAGGGATATCGCGTGGGTCTTGGTAGACGCGGGTGACATAATCCATTGACGTACTAGCCCTGTTGGAATGTTGTTTTTGTTTTCACGCTTGCCATGACTTTAAAGATCTGTGTTGCTCAATTGAATTTTGTCGTAGGTGACATGCAGGGCAATGCACAAAAGATCATCGATTGTGCGCAAAAAGCCTACGCGGATGGTGTCAGATTAGTTCTCACGCCTGAATTGTCCATTTGTGGCTACGCCGCAGAGGATTTGTTTTTGAGAAGTTCTTTCATCCAATCCTGTGATGATGCCCTGAAAACAGTAGCCCAAGCCCTCAGCGGGTTAAAAGGTTTGCATGTGGTGGTCGGCCATCCCGTTGGTGATGACGCACGCACCAAGTCTGTCGCCATAACAAGACGTTTCAATATGGCGTCAGTGCTGTCAGATGGAAAAGTGGTGGCGCAATACGCCAAGCGCGAGTTGCCCAATTACCAAGTATTTGATGAGCGGCGCTATTTCACTCCTGGCGAGAAGCCCTGCGTCTTCGAGGTTGCAGGTATTCGCATTGGGCTCTTGATTTGCGAAGACGCATGGTTTGAAGCCCCAGCCTTGGATAGCAAATCTGCAGGAGCAGAGTTACTCGCAGTGATCAATGCATCTCCATTTCACGTGGGTAAAGGCGATGAACGCGAACAAGCTATGCGTGCGCGAGTTGAGAAAACTGGATTGCCTTTGATTTACGCCCATTTGGTGGGAGGACAAGACGAAGTCGTTT
>SYDB01000091.1 GCA_005786815.1 Burkholderiales bacterium | reverse complement strand
CGCGGTTGTCACCCATCATGAAGTAGTGGCCAGCAGGAACCTTACAGGTCACCCCTTCAACGGTGTAGCGGCAGTTGTCTTTGAAAACGAACTCGTCTGCACCGGGAACAAAAGCAGGACGGTCCGCGTCATTGAGCAAACGGTGTAAACGCATAGATGTCACCCTGGCTTCTGGTTTGTCCTCCAAAGGAATGCGTTCTTCAAACTGTTTGATATAACGCAGACTGTCTTCTTCAAAGAAATCGGGCAATGGTGTTTTGGGTACAGGCTGTCCATTGATAGTGAGTTGCTTATTGAGATACGCAACTTCATCACCAGGCAAACCAATAACGCGCTTGATGTAGTCCAAGTTCGGCTTGGGTGGATAACGAAACACCATGACGTCTCCGCGCTCGACCGGATTACCGTCTGTGATTTTGAGATTGATCACTGGCAAGCGCACGCCATAGTGGAACTTGTTCACCAAAATCAAATCGCCCACCCATAAAGTGGGAATCATGGAACCCGATGGAATTTTGAAGGGCTCGAATAAAAAAGAGCGCAAAATAAACACCACAGCGATGACGGGAAACAGTCCTGCCGTCCAGTCCAACCACCACGGCTGCATGATGAGACGTTCTTTGGCTTGGGTGACATCGACGTCGTTTTTGGCAATGCCAAGTTTGTCTAGTTCAGCGCGGCGTTTTGCAGCATCCAACTCAAGACGCTCCGCAGCTTGGCGACGTTGTGGCAAAAAGTAAAACTGCTCTGCCAACCAGTAAATACCCGTGACGATGGTGGCCATCAACATCAGGAAAGCAAAACTGCCTTCCAACATACCAAGGTACCAAGTGCCGGCGTAACCAACGAAGGCAGCCAGAACAAATGCGGTGAGCGTTGGCATTAGTCGTCTACCTGCAGAATTGCTAAGAAAGCCTCTTGGGGCACCTCGACAGAGCCGATTTGTTTCATACGTTTTTTACCTGCTTTTTGTTTCTCTAAGAGCTTGCGCTTACGCGAGATATCACCACCGTAGCATTTTGCCAGTACGTTCTTGCGCAAAGCCTTGATCGTTTCGCGGGCGATGATGTTGGCACCGATCGCCGCTTGAATTGCCACATCGAACATCTGACGGCTGATGATCTCGCGCATTTTGGCCACGACAGCACGACCACGGTATTGCGATTGGGTGCGGTGCACGATGATCGATAAAGCGTCGACTTTCTCGCCATTCAACAAAATGTCGACCTTGACCACGTCGGACGCACGAAATTCTTTGAACTCGTAGTCCATCGACGCATAACCACGGCTCACTGATTTGAGTTTGTCAAAGAAATCAAGCACGATCTCGCCCAAAGGCATGTCGTAGGTCAACATCACTTGTCGGCCGTGATACGCCATATTGAGTTGCACGCCGCGCTTTTGGTTGGCAAGCGTCATTACCGCACCCACATACTCTTGCGGCATATACAAATGCACGGTGACAATAGGCTCACGGATCTCTTGCATCTTGCCTTGGTCAGGCATCTTGGCGGGGTTTTCCACCAATACCACCTCGCCATCGGGCTTGACAACTTGATACACCACGCTCGGTGCCGTGGTGATCAAGTCTTGGTCAAACTCACGCTCCAACCGTTCTTGCACGATTTCCATGTGCAAAAGGCCGAGGAAACCGCAGCGGAATCCAAACCCCAAGGCTTGCGAGACTTCAGGCTCGTAATGTAAGGACGCATCGTTGAGTTTGAGTTTTTCCAATGCATCGCGCAAAGCGTCGTATTGATTGGCTTCCGTTGGATAGAGACCAGCAAAAACTTGCGGCTGGATTTCTTTGAAACCGGGCAAGGCTTTTTCGGCAGGGCCGAGGTTATTGGGTAGCTTTTTCTCTATGGTGATGGTGTCACCCACCTTGGCGGCTTGCAGTTCTTTGATACCGGCAATGATGTAGCCGACTTGCCCTGCTTCCAGCGATTCGCGCGGTTGGTTGGCAGGGGTAAAAACGCCGAGGTTGTCTGCGTTGTAGACCGCGTGCGAAGCCATCATCTTGAAGCGCTCGCCTTTGCCCAAACGCCCGTCGACAACGCGCACCAACATGACTACACCCACATAGGTATCGAACCAACTGTCAATGATCATGGCGCGCAAGGGCGCGTCTGGGTTGCCTTGTGGCGGCGGAATTTTGGCGACTACGGCTTCCAGAATTTCTTCAATGCCCATGCCCGTTTTGGCAGAACAAGGAATCGCGTCGGTGGCGTCTATGCCGATGACATCTTCAATTTCTGCTTTGGCGTTGTCTGGATCGGCTTGTGGCAAATCCATTTTGTTGAGCACTGGCAGAACCTCAACGCCCAAGTCTAGGGCGGTGTAGCAATTGGCAACGGTTTGTGCTTCGACACCTTGGCTGGCGTCCACCACTAACAATGCGCCTTCGCATGCAGACAAAGAACGCGAGACTTCATAAGAAAAGTCGACGTGACCTGGTGTGTCGATCAAATTGAGGTTGTAAATCTGTCCGTCTTTCGCTTTGTATTGCAGCGCAGCTGTCTGCGCTTTGATGGTTATCCCACGCTCTTTTTCGATGTCCATCGAGTCGAGAACCTGCGCCTCCATTTCTCGGTCTTCGAGTCCGCCGCAACGCTGAATAATGCGGTCGGCGAGCGTCGATTTGCCATGGTCGATGTGCGCAATGATGGAGAAGTTTCTGATGTGATTCATCAACGGGAGCACTTAAGTGATTGAATTCAAAGGGATGAAGACATGAAAAAAGGGCGCGTCAGATGCTGACGCGCCCAGAACCAACAAGCAATGGCAACTGCGATAGTTGGAGATTCATTGTAGGCAAAAAAGCCAAAACACCAACCCAGCAATGGCCAAAAAAGGACACGTTGCATATGCGCCACAGGAATTTATCCACAGTTTATCAACAATTTCTTTATAGGTTTTTGGACTAAGCTGTGGGTGAACTGTGGAGCACCTGTGGAAGAACCCGAGTTATTCCACATCATGGATTTTAAATGGTTTGATATAACAAAAATAGTCAAAAATAAGATTTTTATATATTAATAAATAGTGATGAAATATTTTGTGAGCGCTTACCAACTATTCAAACTGCGGACAGAAAAGCAGAAAAAATTTATCTGCCCACCCTGATTTTTAAGCAACAACCTCACACCCCAGTGCGGTTTAAGGCTTTAGCGGGGTGGTCGGATGACGACATATTGCGCCCACTCCCCGCGTCGGATCAGCAAACTCACGGGCTTGGCCCGATCAACCTTAGCCACCAGCGCTTCAAGCACCTGAACCGATGGCGTTTCGGTATTGGCCAAAGCCAAGATCACGTCACCTTCTTGAATGCCAGCGCGAGCGGCGGCCTCCGTAGAAGCGTCTACTCGAACACCACCTTTGACTTTTAGTTCTTTCTTCTGGGCGTCAGTGAGGTCACTAATCGTCAAGCCCAAGAATTTTGCAGCGCTGGATGTTGCTGGCTTTTCAGCAGGCGCTGCAGCTTTTTTGGCTGGGGCCTCTGGCTCGAACTCACCTACTGTGATTTGCTTATCGACCAAACTACCGCGGCGCCAGACTTGGATAGTGCTCTTTGTTCCGGGTTTGGTGCTGCCCACCATGCGCGGCAAGTCAGATGATTTATCGATGGGCTTGCCATCAAATTTCAAGATGATGTCGCCTGGCTCCAATCCAGCTTTTTCAGCAGGTGAGCCTTGCTCGACGCCGCGCACCAAAGCGCCTTGCGTTTTTACAAGTCCTAAGGATTCGGCAACTTCTTTGCTCACTTGGTCAATTTGTACGCCAAGACGGCCGCGTTGAACACGCCCGGTAGTGCGAAGTTGCTCGCTCACACGAATGGCTTCGTCAATCGGAATGGCAAACGAGATACCCATGAATCCACCAGAGCGCGAATAAATTTGGCTGTTGATGCCAACTACCTCACCACGCATATTGATCAGCGGCCCGCCTGAGTTGCCCGGATTGATCGCTACGTCAGTTTGGATGAATGGCAAATAGTCACCCGTGTCGCGTTGCTTTGCACTCACGATGCCAGCGGTCACTGAGTTATCAAGCCCAAAAGGTGAGCCAATTGCCATGACCCATTCGCCGACCTTGAGGCGCGAAACATCGCCAATGCGCACCGCAGGTAATCCAGTGGTTTCAACCTTTAACACAGCCACATCGCTGCGTTTGTCGGTGCCAACAATGCGGGCCTTGAATTCGCGCTTATCTGGCAGTGTCACCAAAACTTGATCCGCGCCCTCCACCACATGGGCATTGGTCATGACAAAACCGTCGGCTGACAAGATAAAACCAGAACCAACGCCTCTGGGTTGCTCTTGTTCAGGTTGCTGACGGTTGGGTCGTTGCTGACGCGGTCCATTGGGTGCAGGCATAGGCACACCAAAAAAACGGCGGAACAACTCTTGCATTTCTTCGTCGGGTGAGCCCGCTTGTGCGTCACGCACCGCAACTTTTTCTAAGGTGCGAATGTTGACAACAGAAGGGCCGACCTGTTCAACCAAATCGGTGAAGTCAGGCAATTCGCGAACCGACTGCGCTGTAGTTTGCGCTTGCACAAATGTTGGAAAACCAGCCGCGCCCATGGCCAAAGTTAAACAACTCACAAGCACTACACGAAAAAAAGAATTATTCATAGTCATCTTCAGCATCCAAAATTTGTCATCAAAAACTACAAAGCCCCACCGACAGATGAGGCCAAGGGGGCGCTTTGCAAGGCGGGGAAATTAAACGCGCTTGAAAAGCAGAGCGCCGTTGGTACCACCAAAGCCAAAGTTGTTTTTCAGGGCCACATTTATTTTCATATCGCGCGCAGTGTTGGCGCAATAGTCCAGATCGCACTCAGGGTCTTGGTTATGGAGGTTAATCGTGGGTGGAACTTTTTGCTCGTGTAGGGCCATCACGGTAAATACACTCTCGATACCCCCCGCACCACCCAACAGATGTCCAGTCATAGACTTGGTAGAACTGACCGTTAACTTCTTGGCGTGATCACCCAAAGCAGCTTTGATGGCGTTGGTCTCGTTAATATCGCCGAGGGGAGTCGAAGTTCCGTGGGCATTGAGGTAGTCCACTTGGTCTGCGTTGACGTGGGCATTGCGCAAGGCATTGACCATCGCACGACGTGGACCATCCATATTGGGCGCCGTCATGTGACCTGCATCGCCACTCATGCCGTATCCGGCGAGTTCGGCGTAAATTTTGGCGCCACGTTTTTTGGCATACTCGTATTCTTCCAACACCACAACGCCAGCTCCCTCGCCCAAAACAAAACCATCGCGGTCTTTGTCCCAAGGGCGTGAAGCAGTGGTAGGGTCGTCATTGCGGGTAGACAAGGCGCGCATGGAGGCAAAGCCGCCAACCCCCAAAGGCGAAATGCAACCTTCTGCGCCGCCAGCGATCATGACATCGGCATCGCCGTATTCAATGTGTCGTCCAGCTTCACCAATCGCATGCAAACCCGTGGTACAGGCAGTGACAACTGCAAGATTGGGCCCTTTGAAACCAAAGCGCATCGATACATGGCCAGAGATCATGTTGATGATGGAAGCAGGAACGAAAAATGGAGAAATGCGTCGCGGGCCTTTGGCCAGCATTTCGTTGTGCATGCTCTCGATCAGTGGCAAGCCACCAATACCTGAGCCGATCAGCACGCCAACGCGGGTGGATTCTTCTTCGCCTTGGGCATCGCCCGTGGGCAGACCGGCATCTTGCACCGCTTGCACTGCCGCGGCGATTCCGTAATGGATAAAGCTGTCCATCGCTCGCGCATCTTTGGGAGAGATGTAGGAATCGATGTCGAAGTTTTTGACTTCGCCTGCGAAGTGGCAGTTCAAGCCCGAGGCGTCGAACCGTGTAATCGCCGCAATGCCGGACTTTCCTGCTAAAAGATTGGCCCAGGCCTCAGCCACCGTGTTGCCCACGGGGCTGATACAGCCCAGACCGGTCACGACGACGCGACGACGGCTCATGCAAAATTTCCTGTGATTTAGGCTTTTTTGTGTGTCAACGCGTAATCAATCGCGTTTTGCACAGTGGTGATTTTTTCGGCGTCTTCGTCTGGAATTTCGATTCCAAATTCGTCTTCTAAAGCCATCACCAATTCCACAGTGTCCAAGGAGTCGGCACCCAGATCGGCCACGAAGGCTTTTTCGCTGGTGACTTGTGACTCTTCCACGCCAAGTTGTTCGGCAATGATTTTTTTGACACGTGATTCGATATCGCTCATGAGTTCCCTCAAAGGGTTGTGAATAAGTCTGCTATTTTAACTGCGCGGACACTCAGTTTTTTAATACTTTTTTATAACAAAATTTAGGCCATAAACATGCCACCATTGACGTGCAATTCCTGCCCTGTGACGTAGCCGGCTTTGTCGCTCGCCAAAAAGGCCACCGCATGGGCGACATCGGCAGGCTTTCCAAGATGACCCAAGGGAATTTGCCCCAAAAGGGCTTTTTGCTGTTCTTCAGCCAAGGCGGCAGTCATATCGGTTTCGATAAAACCCGGCGCCACACAGTTGACGGTGATGTTTCGACTGCCCAACTCGCGCGCGAGCGCACGGGTCATGCCGGCCACGCCGGCTTTGGCAGCGGCATAGTTGGCTTGGCCTGCATTGCCAGAAGCGCCGACCACACTGGTAATACTGATGATGCGGCCATAGCGCTGTTTCATCATGGGCCGCATGACGGCACGCGATAGACGGAAAACAGCTTTGAGATTGGTGTCAAGCACAGCGTCCCAATCGTCATCTTTCATCCGCATGGCCAAGGTATCACGGGTAATGCCAGCGTTGTTGACCAACACATGCAAGGCTTTGTGCTCGGTGGTGATTTGCTCGACCAAGGCGTCTACTGCCGCTGCGTCGTTCACGTTCAGGTTCACGCCACGGCATTTCGCGTGAGCAGACAAGGCGTTGGAAATTTTGGTAGCACCCTCGTCTGTGGTCGCAGTGCCAATGACGACAAAACCCTGGTGCGCCAGTTCTAAAGCGATCGCCGCACCAATGCCACGCGAGGCGCCAGTGACTAGGGCAATATGGGGGGTGGTTTCTTTCATTTTTGGACTTATGTATTCAAAGAGGGTTTACGTTTCGTACGAATTCTTTTCAGCAATTGTTTTAGCGCCCTTTGACCGATTTGCAACTAAGGAAATCAAGCCAAAGCCGTTTTCACTTCTGCCAGCGAGGCAGGGTCAAACAAAGGCAATCCGGTGAGTTCAGCGTCAATGCGCTTGGTCAAGCCAGCAAGCACTTTGCCCGGGCCGCATTCGATCAAGGTGTGCACACCGCGGGCTTTGATAGTGGAGACGCATTCGACCCACCGCACGGGGCCAAAGGCTTGGCGGTACAAAGCCTCGCGGATTGCGTCGGGGTCTGTTTGCACCGCAACATCGATGTTGTTAACCACTGCAATAGCGGGAGTAGCGATGGGCGTGGCGGCAAGCTTTTCTTTCAAACGTTGCGCGGCAGGCAACATCAAACTGGAGTGAAAAGGTGCCGACACAGGCAAAGGCAAAGCGCGTTTTGCGCCTGCGGCTTTGAGCATTTCACAAGCTTTTTCAACAGCAGGCTTACTACCGGCAATCACAGTTTGCGCAGGGTCATTGAAGTTCACGGCCTCTACAACTTCACCAGAACCCGCCGCGAATGTGGCTTGCGCTTGGGCGCAACCAGTAATCACTTGTTGCGCATCCATTCCCAAAATAGCAGCCATCGCACCTGTACCGACTGGCACGGCGTCTTGCATGGCTTGGGCACGAAATCGCACCAATGGCACAGCTTGCGCAAGTGTCAACGCGCCAGCCGCTACCAAGGCAGAGTACTCACCCAGCGAATGGCCCGCGACAACTGACGGTTGCGCGCCACCCTCAGACAACCATACGCGATAGGCCGCGATGGCTGACACCAACATCACGGGTTGCGTATTGGTCGTCAAGCCGAGTGCTTCTTTGGGGCCTTCGCGAATAAGTTGGCCGATGTTTTCGCCCAAAGCGTCAGAGGCTTCTTGTAAGGTTTGCTTGACTACGGGGTGATCGCCCCATGCGTCCAACATACCGACGGATTGCGAGCCTTGGCCTGGAAATACAATTGCAAATGGTTTCATACGGATTTACAACTTGAGTAAAACAGCGCCCCACGTGAAGCCACCGCCCACGCCTTCAAGCATGAGTGTTTGGTTGGGCTTGACTTGGCCGGCGCGAACCGCTTTGTCTAGCGCCAAGGGAATCGAAGCCGCCGAGGTATTGCCATGGTCTTGCACGGTCAACACGACTTTGTCCATCGAGAGCTTGAGCTTTTTCGCAGTGCTTTGAATGATGCGGATATTGGCTTGGTGGGGAATCAACCAATCGATCTCGGACTCTTGCACGCCCGCTTTGTTCAACACGGCGTGGGCCGCGTCTTCCAGCAAACCGACCGCCAATTTAAAGACTGCCTGTCCATCCATCTTGAGCAAAGGGTCGCCCAACACATTGCCATTGCTGACGTGTCCGGGGACACACAAAATGCCCACGTGTTTGCCGTTGGCGTGGATGTCGGTGGACAAAATGCCAGGGGTCTCAGACGCTTCCAATACCACCGCGCCCGCACCGTCGCCAAATAAGACGCAAGTGGTGCGGTCTTTGAAATCTAGCAAACGTGAAAAAATTTCCGACCCGACCACCAAAGCGCGGGTCGCGTTACCCGCGCGAATCATGGCGTCGGCCACGGTCAAGGCGTAAATAAATCCTGTGCACACAGCCTGCACGTCAAATGCAGCGGCGCCAGCAATATCCGCGGCGTCTTCGTTGATTTGGGCTAATTTGTGCTGCAAGATGCAAGCCGTCGACGGAAACACCATGTCAGGCGTAGACGTCGCTACGATGATGAGATCAATATCTTGGGGTTGACGGTCAGCGGCAAGCAAGGCGTTTTTGCAGGCTTCGAAGGCCAAGTCGCTGCTCATTACATCTGGGGCAGCAAAGTGGCGAGCCTTGATGCCAGTGCGCTCGACAATCCAATCGTCGGAAGATTCAACACCCAAGGCGGCTAGTTCTGCAACCAAATCCGCATTGCTTAACCGGCGGGGCGGAAGATAGCTTCCGGTGCCAGTAATACGAGAAAAACGGGTCATCTAGGGAGGGCTCAGTCCGAAACGGTGGCCGGTGGCACGTCTAGTAAGGGTGCAGCGTGGGCACTTCGTTCACGAACGCGTTCGAGCAAGTTGTGGTGTGCCGCATCATACGCGCGGTTCAAAGCCATCTCGAAAGCGAGCTCGTCAGCGGATCCGTGGCTTTTAAACACAATGCCGTTGAGCCCCAGCAAGGCAGCACCGTTGTAACGCCGATGATCGACACTGTCTTTAAAGTCAGAT
>SYDB01000090.1 GCA_005786815.1 Burkholderiales bacterium | reverse complement strand
GCGTCCATCTTCATTTTGCCCACCACTTCGCGCACAGCTGTTTCAGCTGCTTGCACTACTGTGTCGGTGGGGTTTTTGGTTTCAAACAAATAAGCGCGTGCATCGGTAAGGCGGTATTGCACAGCAAATTTGATTTCCAAAATATTTTCATCTTCGGTCAACATGGCAGATTCACGCAGACCTGTGGACTTGACGATGTTTTCACGTCCTACATCGACAGAGCGAATTTGTGTGACAAAGACCAGTTCTTGGCGTTGAAAGGGATACGGCATACGCCAATTGAAGCCTGCCCCTACCGTTGAGTGATAACGGCCAAACTGGGTGATAACGCCTTGCTGGCCCTCTTGCACAATGAAAAAGCCTGTGCTCAACCAAATCGCCACGATGGCTGCGAAGATGGCGCCGACACCATACTTACCAATGTTGAAATTGAGGCTTGGGGGTTTCCCACCAAGGGGAGGCTCTCCTCCGCCACCACCTTTTTTAGGTGATCCAAAAAATCCAGAGAGCTTTTTATTGAAATCACGCCACAACTCATCTAAATCAGGCGGCCCGTTACCAGTAGGCCGGTTGTTATTGGGCGGCGGCTGTTGAGGAGGTTTATTTTCTTCTGGCGGCGTGGTGTTGTGGGTGTCAGGCTTATTTTGCGATGACTCATCGCGGCCCCAACGTCCATCATTCAAATTGAAAGCGCCAAGAACTCTGGAACGCCAAGTTCCTGAAGTTTTGGGAGTTGTTTGTGAATTCATTCGCATGGGTTATTTTTAGTCTGAAGTATGAATTGTGCCTAAATGCAAAAGCTATTTTTTTTATTCACGCAAAAGTTGCGGTTACAGCAAGGTTTTGACTTAAATAGGACCTGAGTGAGGCGATACCTTCGCCCGTTTGCGCGCTGAGAAAGAATCGTGGAGTATCCACACCGTCTGTGCAAAAAGTGTCCTGCATTTGCAAGGGTTTTTTGTCTTCTGGCATGGTATCGAACTTGTTAAACACCAAAACTTGCGGCACTTTATCTGCGCCAATTTCAGCCAAGACTTTATAGACTTCGTCCATTTGCTCTAAATGGTTATCGTTAGCCGCATCCACCACATGTAACAGCAAGCTAGCGTCTGCAGCTTCTTGCAAAGTGGCTTGAAAGGCGTCGATCAAACCATGGGGCAAATCGCGGATAAAACCTACGGTGTCGGATATCGACACCGAACGTCCGCCGCCTTGGTTATCGCCCAAATAAAGCTGACGCGTCGTAGTGTCTAGCGTGGCAAATAATTGGTCTGCAGCATAAGCGCGTGCTTTGACCAAAGCATTGAATAAGGTGGATTTACCAGCGTTGGTGTAACCCACCAGCGAGATGGTGAATGCATCGCGTCTTTGGCGTTGTCTACGCTGTGTGCCACGTTGGCGCTTGACCTTTTCAAGCCGCTCGCGGGTGCGTTTGATGGAGTCACCAATCATCCGTCTATCCAACTCAATTTGCGTCTCACCAGGGCCCCCACGCATACCAATTCCACCGCTTTGACGCTCTAAGTGCGACCAACGTCGCACCAAGCGGGTACTGAGGTATTGCAAACGGGCAAGCTCCACTTGCAATTTGCCTTCGTGGCTGCGCGCGCGTTGGGCGAATATTTCAAGGATAAGAAAGGTACGGTCATTGACTGCCACTTCCATATGGCGCTCTAAGTTACGCTGCTGCGCGGGACTCAAAGACTGGTCAAACAAAATCTCGGTAGCGCCATGCATCAAAACGAGATCTTTAATTTCATCTGCTTTACCAGAGCCAACAAACAAAGCGGCATCCGGCGCTTTGCGCTTACAAACAACACGCGCAACAGGCGTTAAACCTGCCGTTTCAGCCAACAACCCGAGTTCACGCAACTCATGGTCAAAGTGGGGGGTACCAAAATCAACCCCGACCAAAATGGTCCGGGCAATGTCGGAAGAAAGAGACGTGATCAAACTTCAGGTGAACTGCCAGTGCCATCGGCGGCATTGAAGTTCACGGCGCGTCCTGGAACAATCGTAGAAATAGCGTGTTTATAAACCATTTGGGTTACTGTATTTCTTAAGAGGACTACATATTGATCAAATGATTCGATTTGCCCTTGTAACTTGATACCGTTGACCAAATAGATAGACACAGGGACGTGTTCGCGTCGCAGTATGTTTAAAAAAGGGTCTTGCAAAAGTTGGCCTTTGTTCTTGGTGTTATCGGTGTTCACGATATGCTCCGTGTTCGAATGTTAAAAAAAGAGTTGTCACGATACCACAGGTGGCATTGAACCCTATTCCCTAATTGTCTTTATCGTTGTAGGGATTATGGGAAGTCTTCATCTCTATTCGCAGCGGCGTACCTTCCAGCGAGAAGGCTTTGCGAAAGCGTCCTTCCAGAAAACGCTTGTAGGCATCTGTCACATGCTCCAACGAGTTGCCATGCACCACGATGATCGGCGGGTTCATTCCGCCTTGGTGGGCGTAGCGCACTTTAGGACGGAACATGCCCGCGCGTTTAGGCGATTGAAACTGCGTCGCCTCTAACAACAAACGCGTCAAAACGGGCGTGGTCATTTTGCACATCGCCGCTTTGTAAGCATTGGTAACCGCGCCCCACAAAGGACCGAGACCTTGTCGTTTTTTAGAAGAGATGAAATGCATGGTGGCGAATTTCAAAAACGCCAACTGCGTTTCAATCGAACGCAT
>SYDB01000089.1 GCA_005786815.1 Burkholderiales bacterium | reverse complement strand
GCGACACATTCCGTGAAACACCAGAGTTCGAGCGTCCACTCAATGTGTATGGCTACTCCAAACTTTTGTTTGACCAATATGTGCGGCGCGCTTACAACAGTGACTTTAGCAAGCTGAGTATCCAAGTGGCGGGTTTTCGCTACTTCAATGTTTACGGGCCTCGCGAGCAACACAAAGAAAGGATGGCTAGCGTTGCCTACCACCAGTTCAACCAATTCAATGCCGAAGGACGCGTCAAACTATTTGGCGAATACGGTGGCTACAAAGCTGGCGACCAACAACGCGACTTCATCTTTGTAGACGATGTAGTGGCTGTCAATCTTTGGTTCTTTGATAACCCAAGCAAATCGGGCATCTTCAATCTCGGAACGGGACGCGCGCAACCTTTTAACGATGTAGCACTTGCAGTGGTCAACACATTGCGTCGCGCGCAAGGGCATGCTGCTTTGGATTTGGGACAAGCCGTACAACTTGGCTTGATTGAATACATTCCATTTCCTGACGCTTTACGTGGCAAATACCAGTGTTACACCCAAGCAGATTTGAGCCACTTACGCAACACAGGCTGTAACCATGCGTTTGCAGATGTCACGTCTGGCGTCACGCAGTACATGGCAGCGTTACTTGCTTAAACAATGGGTAGTGGGTGCTTTGGTCTGCGCCCACTTGAGTATTTTTGCCTTAGAGATCAACCAAGCTAATGAAGCTGAACTCGACAGCATCAAAGGTATGGGACCAGCGATGACGCGCAAATTGTTGACGGCAAGAACTGAAAAACCTTTTACGAATTGGAAAGATTTGATGTCTCGCGTGACAGGTATCGGCAAGAACAAGGCGCAACAGTTTTCTGATCAAGGTGTTTTAGTCAATGGTTTGGCGTTTAGGCCATAACAAAGATTTTTATAGGCACTGAGTTGTCTAGCTTGCTTAGCTGCTCAGCTGCTGAGCTGCTTTCTAATTAACTTTACTTCCATACCCGCCACCACCAGGCGTATGTATTTCAAAAACATCACCTGTTTGCATTTCCATTTGGGCAATATGCGGCACATCTTGTTGCGTTCCGTCTTGTCGCACCACTCGGTTAATACCGACTGCCCCAGCACTACCACCCGCCATACCAAAAGCAGAATGCACACGCACATTTGACAAAATACTGGCTGTCATAGGTTCTAAAAATTCAATACGTCGGATCCCTCCGTTACCACCATGCCACCGCCCTGCGCCTCCAGAGCCTTCACGTATCGCGTAGCTTTGTAAGCGCACTGGAAAGCGAAACTCCAAAACCTCTGGGTCAGTCAAACGCGAGTTGGTCATATGCGTTTGCACCACGCTGGTTCCGTCAAAGCCATCACCTGCCCCGCTTCCGCCAGAAATGGTTTCGTAATACTGGTATTGCGCATTCCCAAAGGTTAAGTTGTTCATCGTGGGTTGGCTACTGGCCATCACACCTAGCGCGCCATACAAAGCATTGGTAATGCAACTCGACGTTTCCACATTACCCGCCACCACCGACGCTGGTGGCAACGGATTGAGCATAGAACCTTCAGGAATGATCACCTTCAAAGGCTTCAAGCAGCCTGCGTTGAGCGGTATGTCGTCGTCGACCAAGGAACGGAACACATACAACACTGCGGCCATACACACAGCAGTTGGCGCATTGAAGTTATTGGTTTGTTGCGCAGAGGTGCCCGTGAAGTCAATCTCTGCAGTACGCGCTTGTCCGTTGACACGAATCGCTACTTGTATCTGCGCGCCATTGTCTAAGTGCAAGGTGAATGAGCCATCTTTCAAATGGGTGACGACGCGGCGCACAGATTCTTCAGCGTTGTCTTGCACATGGCCCATGTATGCTTTGACAACTGGCAAACCGAACTGCGTCACCATCTTGCGTAACTCTTGCACGCCTTTTTCGTTGGCGGCAATTTGGGCTTTCAAGTCGGCCATGTTTTGTGCGGGGTTGCGACTGGGGTATCGGCCGCTTTGTAGCAAAGCCACCATCTCTGTCTCACGCAATACGCCACGCTCCACTAACAAAACATTGTTAATCTGCACACCCTCTTCTTCAATTCGGGTAGAAAACGGTGGCATAGATCCGGGCGTCACACCTCCGATATCGGCATGGTGACCGCGAGAACCTACATAAAAATCTGGCATCTTGGAACCGTCTAAGTACACAGGCGTGATGACGGTAATGTCTGGCAAATGCGTGCCACCGTGGTACGGGTCATTCAACACGTAGACATTGCCTTCTTGCATGGTGTTTGCGTTTTCGCGAATCACCGTCTTGATGCTCTCACCCATAGAACCCAAATGCACAGGCATATGCGGTGCATTGGCGATCAAATTGCCCTGGGCATCAAACAGGGCACAAGAAAAATCTAAACGCTCTTTGATGTTGACCGAGTGCGCCGTGTTTTGCAGTTGCAAAACCATTTGCTCTGCAATATTCATAAACAGGTTGTTGAACACTTCAAGCAACACAGGGTCTGCTTGGGTGCCCGCAGCAAATTGCGCCTCTTTGGCGAGGTAGCGCTCGAGCACCAAATGGTCTAGCGCAGACACCCGCGCCTGCCAACCAGGCTCGATGACGGTCGTGGCATTTTTCTCAGCGATGATGGCTGGGCCTTGCAATACATCGCCTGGTCGCAAATCTTCGCGCACGACCAAGGCGGCATCACGCCATTCACCATTGGCGTAGACCTTCACCGTGTCGCGCTGCGGCACATCTCGCAAAGTATTCAAGGCGTGCACTTGCTCAGCTAATGCCTCACCCTTGAGCAAAACCTCGACAGAAACAGCTTCCACCATCAAGGGCTTGTTCGCCATTAAAAAAGCAAAGCGTTGTTGGTAGGATTTCTCGAAAGCTTGTTGCATCTCTTGCAGACTTCCGAAAGGGACTACCAACGCAGCGTCGCTACCGAGGTAACGCACATGCACTCTTTGGTGCACTTCCAAATGCGCTATGTCAACTGCATGTTGACTGAATTCTTCTTGTGCAGATTTTGACAACGTCTCTATCGTTTGCTTTAAATGCACCAACACCTCGGAACCAAGCAATTGCTCAACGGCTAGTTCACGCATCACGTTTTGATCAGCCAAGCCCATGCCGTAAGCAGACAGCACACCGGCCATTGGATGTACTAAGACGCGCGTCATGCCCAGCGCATCGGCTACCAAACACGCGTGTTGCCCACCAGCACCGCCAAAACATTGCAGGGTGTAGCGTGTCACGTCATAGCCACGGGCCACCGAGATTTTTTTGATGGCATTGGCCATTTGCTGCACCGCAATATGCACAAAACCTTCGGCAATGGCTTCTGCGGATCTCTGCATGTCTTTGGCTAATGCATTGAACTGCTGCTGCACCAACTCTCTGTTAAGAGGCTCGTTAGCTTGCGGACCAAACACATGTGGAAAGTAATGGGGCTGAATTTTTCCCAGCAAGACATTCGCATCCGTCACGGCTAAGGGGCCACCACGCCTATAACTAGCTGGCCCTGGGTTGGCCCCAGCGCTTTGTGGACCCACTCGCATGCGAGCGCCATCAAACCGCAAGATGGATCCACCGCCTGCAGCCACGGTATGAATACTCATCATCGGTGCACGCATGCGTACTCCGGCTACTTGCGTTTCAAACTCGCGCTCAAATGTGCCAGCGAAGTGTGAGACATCGGTAGAGGTGCCGCCCATGTCAAAGCCAATCACTTGCACGGGTTCATGGCTTGCCATATTGGCAAAAGCCAATTGCGCTGTGCGCGCCATCCCCACAATGCCGCCAGCGGGTCCCGACAAAATAGCGTCTTTGCCTTGAAAAGCATGCGCATCCGTCAAACCACCAGACGACTGCATGAAATACAAAGGCACACCTGGCATATCAGCAGCGACCAAGTCGACATAGCGTCGCAAGATAGGTGACAGATATGCATCGACTACGGTGGTGTCACCTCGGCTGACGAACTTCATCAAAGGACTGGTGCCGTGCGAGGTGCTGATTTGCGTGAATCCGATTTGTTCGGCAAGTTCCTTTGCTTGCACTTCATGGCTTGTGTAACGGTATCCATGCATAAAGACGATGGCCACGCTTCGCAAGCCTGCATCGAAAGCACTTTGTAATTGTTTGCGCAAACTATCTACGTCCAAGGCTTGCACCAACTCACCATGCGCACCCATACGCTCTTGGGCTTCAATCACCCGCGCATATAACAACTCAGGCAACACAATGCGTCGATCAAACAAGCGCGGACGGTTTTGGTAGGCGATACGTAGTGCATCACGAAAGCCTTGGGTAGTCACTAACAGCGTTGGTTCGCCTTTACGCTCCAACAAAGCATTGGTCGCCACGGTCGTTCCCATCTTGACGCATTCCACTAGTGCTGAAGTGATGGGCGCGTTTGCGGCGAGGCCCAATAAATGGCGAATGCCCGCCACCGCGGCATCGCGGTAATGCTCGGGGTTGTCGCTGAGTAATTTATGGGTAACTAATTGGCCATCAGGTCGTTTGGCCACGATATCGGTGAAGGTGCCGCCTCTGTCTATCCAGAATTGCCATTTTTTGTCGCTTACACCTGCACTCATAAATTTTCAATGTTTATTTAGCACTGGATCGGCAATCCGCGCCTTTGAACTCAAACGTCACCACTTTGCCTTTTTGAATTTCAAAGGTGGTTTGGCAATTACTCCAAAAAGTCAACGATGGGATCCAGCCATTGGCACCCCCAAAGATAGAAGTGCCCGCCACTGTATTTTGAGAAACCGTATTGACACCAGGAGAAGACGCCTCGCCAGAGGTGGTGTAGACCAAATACGTGAAGCCATCGACCGCATAGGTTTTGTTGGGTTTACCCCATTTGGCGACCAGGGCAGATTCGTCCTCACCAACCCAGGCATTTAGGGTCTTTTGGTAATTGGCGGAAGTGGCACAACCGGTTAGCAACAAAAGTGCGCAAAGGAAGTAACTGGGGTTAAGCATGGGAGGTTCCGTTTCAGGGGGGCGGGTTCGGGAGTCGCTGGGATCAAACAGTGCTTTGAATTGCCATTGTATGAATTTCAGAAGCGCCCCAAATACTGGCTGTAGTTCCTCTTTTGGCGAAAAAAAGCCATGGTTTTTGGTCTTACCTCTTCAGGAGTTCTTATGCATCGTCGTTATTTTCCCTCACCTGCCATTGCGCTCTCACTTTTTGCTAGCAGTGCTTTTACCCAAACCACATGGGACTTTTCCGCAGCATACGCGGCAACCACACGAAAGACCAAGATGTTGAGTAGGGACAATATCGCCACTCTTCCATTGGACCGAACAACAGCTAACCATACGCCAAAAAAATACCCGTCAAACTGGCTATAGCAGTTGCCCAAATGCTAACCGACAAGGAACGTGCCACCACACTCAACAACATGGGGTCTGCGTGGCTCTTTAGATTAAATGTAGCCAAAACGCCGCAATAAAGAGGGCATAATTCTCAGTGGATTTAGCCCGCCTTCAATTAAAACAAAACATCTTATGTGGAGTAAGTTATGCGTCCCCTACTAGACATATCAAAAACAATTGATGCCGTAAATAACAGGGTGGGCAAAGCCACTGGATGGATTATTCTGGCAACTACTTTAATTAGCGCGGGCAATGCTTTAGTTCGAAAGATTTTTAATAATAGCTCTAACTCCCTTCTTGAAATCCAGTGGTATTTATTTTCGGCGGTGTTCTTGTTAGGCGCTGGTTATGGCCTGTTGAAAAATACCCATGTGCGTATTGACTTTATTTCCGCAAAACTTAATGATCGCCAACGCAACTGGATTGATGCTGTCGGCTTTTTAGTGGTTCTAGCCCCTTTTTGCCTCATCTGTATTTATCTGTCTTGGCCCATGTTTTACCAAGGCCTTTTAAGTAGCGAAATGTCGCAAAACGCAGGCGGCCTGATTCGCTGGCCAGCATATGCACTGATTCCATTGGGTTTTTCACTTTTGCTAATGCAAGTCTTTTCTGAATTTATCAAGCGATTGGCTTTTCTACAAGGCCACGGGCCCAACGTATTGTCTAGCGAGGAAAGTAAATCAGATGAGCAAAAGAAATTAGAAGAACTCGAAGCCCAAACTGCACGCCTATTATCGGGAGAAAAATAAATGCAAACTACTTTTCTGGCCCAACAGTTTGTCCCGCTAATGTTTGCGGGCCTTTTTGTTTTATTACTGACTGGCTTTCCAGTAGCTTTTGGACTTGCCGCAACAGGCTTAGCTTTTGGTTATATCGGCATTGAAGCAGGTATTTTTCCTATTGCCATGTTTCAAGCGTTGCCATTGCGTATTTTTGGCATTATGCAAAACGACACCCTTTTAGCGATTCCCTTTTTCACGTTCATGGGAATTATTTTGGAACGCTCTGGTATGGCGGAAGATCTGCTGGAAACGGTTGGACAAGTTTTTGGTCCAGTAAGAGGCGGCGTCGCCATTGCCGTTATTTTGGTGGGTGCGCTTCTGGCTGCCACAACTGGTGTGGTGGCTGCTGCAGTTATCTCTATGGGTCTTATTTCACTGCCCGTGATGTTGCGATATGGCTACAACCGGTCTATCGCCACTGGCTCCATAACTGCATCGGGTACTCTAGCGCAAGCCATTCCACCATCTTTAGTGCTCATTGTGTTGGCTGACCAACTTGGGCGTTCTGTGGGTGACATGTATTCAGGCGCTCTGATACCAGGTCTAATGTTGGTGGGTTTATACATTTCCTTCATTATGATCGTAGCCATCT
>SYDB01000088.1 GCA_005786815.1 Burkholderiales bacterium | reverse complement strand
GGTGGCAAAGCTGATATGGCGATGGCGGGTGGTACCGATGCTTCCGGTTTGCCTAAGGCTTTGGCTAGTGTGCAGGCTTGGGTGACGAAGTCACTGGGTTGATAGCTTGCGCTAACTTATTAATTTCAACTTACCCAGACAAGTTTTTGTTTGCTTATAAATTCCCTTCTCTCGCCCGAGATCGGATCTGTGAAAGCGATTTTTTGAGCTAGCAGTTGTAAGGGTTGGCTAAAGTCCTCCCTCTCGTCGGGTCCACGCAAAACCTCAGGGTAAAACTGGTCCCCGTCTATCGGTATACCCAAGGCACACATATGGATTCGCAATTGGTGGCGTTTGCCGGTGATGGGCGATAGTTGGTAGAGCGCCTTGGGCTTGTAATGGCTCTGCGGCGACCTTTTGGTTGATCCCTCAGTTGAATCATCCGATGGGTGCACCGATGGGCTTAAGCCTGTATTTAGGCATTTCAAAATTTCTATATGCGTTTCACTATTAGGTGCACCCTCTGCTTCACGCGACAGAAAAAACTGCGCATCTTCCTCGATACGACTTTGACGCGTGAGCGGAAAAACTAATTCATTGCGATACGGCCCAATCGCTAGGTAAGTCTTGTGCACCTGGCGTTCTCTAAACAAGGCTTGGTAGTCGTTACGTTCCTGCGGGTTCACAGACAAAACGACTAAGCCAGCCGTTTCACGGTCAATGCGGTGCAAAGGGCTGAGGGTGTCGATACCGAGTTCTTCTTTCAATTGCACCAACAAACTGCTGCGTACATACCGACCAGCAGGCGTCACGGGCATAAAGTGGGGTTTGTCTGCCACGATCAAATGCGCGTCTCGAAACAACACCTGTGCTTTGAAGGGGAGCTCAGGCTCTTGGGGGATGCGACGGTAATAGTGAATCAATGTGTTGGGGGCGTAAGGGGTTGCCACATTGATAGCTTCGCCCTGCGCATTGAGTACCAAGCCATCCGCAAAACGCGCAGACCATTCTTGTGTGGGTAATGCGGGGAAGCGCTCGCAGAGGAAGTCGAAAACGGTTGGCCAGTCAGTGAGAGCATTTGAGTTGGAAGTCCTTGCCTTAGAGGGCAACGCCACCGTGCTGGCGCTCACGCCATGGCGCGTTGGAAGCTTAGAGCTTTTCAAAAACCAAGTCCCACACACCGTGGCCGAGTTTCAAGCCACGGTTTTCAAATTTCGTTAAAGGGCGGTAGCTGGGTTTCTCAGCGAATCCGCTAGGGTCAGTGGCGGTGTTGTTGATGAGGGGCTCAGCGGACAGCACTTGCAGCATTTGCTCGGCGTAAGGCTGCCAGTCGGTTGCAAGATGCAAATAACCACCTTGCTTGATATGAAGCGCCAAACGGTTCACAAAAGGGCTTTGTATCAGGCGCCGTTTATGGTGGCGGCTTTTGTGCCAAGGGTCGGGAAAGAAGATATGCACGCCATCCAAACTGTTTTCGTCCAACATGTGGTCCATTACTTCGATGGCATCGTGTTGCACGATGCGGATGTTTCCAATTCCCTCTTCGCCACAGCGTTTGAGCAAGGCGCCAACGCCAGGGGCGTGCACTTCGCAACATAGAAAGTTGTCGCTTAAACGCGTTTGGGCAATCTTGGCCGTCGCGTCGCCCATACCAAAACCGATTTCCAAAATGAGCGGCGCTTGGCGACCAAAGGACGCTACAAGGTCAAGCTTTTCATTTTTGAAAGACAACAAAAACTTCGCTCCAAACTGCTCAAACGCCCTTGTTTGACCTGGGCCCATGCGACCAGCGCGCAGCACATAGGTTTTGATGACGCGCATAAAGGAGGCGTCAGGTTTTGGAGCGTTTATTGCGTCTGCAAAATCAGTAGGGGTCATAACAGATGATGAGAGAAATCGCTGGAAATTATCGTGTGCTAATTACGATTAGCTCAAACCAAGCTTTTGCTAGTTAACCACGCCTGTGTCCATTCGTACAGAGCATCTTCCATAGAAGTCTCGCAAGGATTCAGTCGCAATACCTTTGCCGCCTTGTTCAATGTCGCAAGCGTATCTCGCAAATCCAAAGCTAGCGCCCCATTTTGCTTGCTCAGTTTTTCACCGTTCTCACCCATTACCAGCGGCGTATGCATGTAAATTGGCGCGGGCAAACCCAATGCTTTTTGTAACAAGATTTGCCGCGCTGTGTTGTCGTGTAAATCCTCGCCACGCACCACATGGGTGATGCCTTGATCTGCATCGTCAACCACTACAGCGAGTTGATAGGCCCACAAGCCATCGGCACGCTTGAGAACAAAGTCACCGACTTCTCTAGCGACGTCTTGTTGTTGATGCCCCATGCGTCTGTCATGCCATTGCAACGTTTGGGGTATGTGCAGTGCTTCCATCACAGCTTGCACATTGAGTCGCCAAGCACGCGCCGGTTTGCCGTTGAGTCCATCGCGGCAAGTACCGGGATAAATTGCTGCACTAAGCCGCGCTATGCCTTGTCCTTGCGATACATAAACGCCTTCAATTTCTTTGCGCGAACAACCGCAAGGGTAGACCCAACCTTTATTTATCAAATGGAATAACGCGTTTTCATAAAGATGTGTACGCTGCGACTGCCACGCGGGCTCGCCATCAGTAACTAAGCCAAAGGCGGCGAGTTGTTCCAATATGCCTTGGTCTGCGCCTTTTACGCAACGCGGTGTGTCGATGTCTTCTATCCGCACCAACCACTGCCCGTTGTGCGCGCGTGCGTCCAACCAACTTGCTAAAGCGGCGACCAATGAACCCGCATGCAAGGGGCCTGTGGGCGATGGCGCAAATCGTCCGATGTAGCGCACGCCCAGCCCCGCAAAAAATTACAAGCGATGTGCCGAGTGGCAGACGGCTAGAGCGAGTTCTAAGCCTGAGACAAACGCGTCTTCTACGCGGTGGCCGATATGCCAATCACCGCAAGTTCCAAGACCCTTAGAGGCGTGGAACTGGAATGGCGCGCCCAGCGGCACCAAGGTTTGTGCATAACGCCACCGGTGAACTTCTGCATAACTGGGTTGTGCTCGGATACCCGTGAGCTCTGAGAAAGCGCGCAGCATCTTGGCTTGTACGCGGGGCGCGTCGTCTTCCAAATGTTCTTGCGACCAAGCAGCACTGGCTTGCACTGTCCAGCGTTCAATCTTGCCGCGTCTGGGTTTGGAGGATTCGCGGGTTAACCACGCAACGCGGTGGTGCGTGCTGCGCGCGGCATTCCACTGGGGCCCGAGGTGTGGCAGATCAGGGTTGTTGGCATTTGGAAACGCCAGCATTAACGTCCAGCAAGGTGCAACTTGCACTTTGCTAATCGCTTCTAAGAAATGTGTGTCATTTACATGCGAGCCCGAGTTGCGCAGCAATTGCTCTGCTTGCACGGATGGCACTGCTAACAAAACTCTGTCAAACCCGGAGTGCGTTTCTGGAATGTCAGCACGCGTGCTGGTGTTGATGCTGTGCAAAGTCCATTGACCTTTGGCGTTGCGTTCCATGCGCTGTACTTGGTTATGTAGGTGCAATGCTTTGCCAAAAGGTTGGGCCCAGTGACGCACTAACGCGTTCATGCCTGGGCTGGCTACAAAGTGTGCATCGTGGTTTTGTTTGGCAGCTTCGAATACGCGCCCTAATGGATCTAAGACGCGCACAGCACTCGCGCTCCATGGGCGACAAATTTCTTTGGTGCCTGCTACCGTTTGCAGTGCTAAAGAAAATCTGGGGTCACGCACGGTGAAGTACTGAGTGCCATGGTCGAAGGTCCCGAATACTGTTTCGCGCGTGGACATACGTCCTGCGGCACCGCGGCTTTTTTCGAATATTTGTACACGGTGTCCGGCTTGGACTAAGGTGCGTGCAGCGGTGATGCCAGCCATGCCGGCGCCGATGATGGCGATTTTGAGTGTCATGGCTTGGACTTTACACGCTGTCTGGAGCTTTGGGGGTTCGGGAAAACGCAATGCTATTGTTATGTAGTACACCTGGGGGGCTTTTTGTGAGCACTCTTAATTGTGCGTTTTTGGGGGGCGCAAGGCGAACAGAAGGGGCTTGGTGCGACTCCGCGCTTTGCGCTTTATGTCGTTCGCACCAAGCCCCTTCTGCTCGCCTTGCTTTGTGAGTGGATACATAGTTCTTTTTTCTTGAATTTTTGTTTTAGTCTTTCATGAATCTTGTTTTCTTTGGTATCGACCTCATGTGAACAATTGTTCCTACATCTTTTTGTTAATCACATTCGAGTAATATGCCGCCTCCGAATTGGCACACCCCTCATCAAAGTTACTAATCCATGATCACT
>SYDB01000087.1 GCA_005786815.1 Burkholderiales bacterium | reverse complement strand
GCCCCTGGCCGCAGCCCCTGCTGATATCGGTCCTGGAGACTGGGTCGAGGCTGGACCCCTGGGCGTCCGGCTCCTCACCCCGAACCGTAAAAAAGACCGCACAACCCCCTATTTTTCGCGCATCCAAGACCCTCGTCGCCAGCGCGGCACCCAGATGCGGCGGCGCGTCGAAAAGGCGATCGGCCAGTTCTTTGAATCTTGAAAATGCAGCGTTGATTTCGCTCTCGCTGTCCATTTGAACGCCGAGTTCTTCTAAGCGTTGTTTGAAGGCGTTGCGACCGCTGAGTTTGCCCAACACAATCTTGTTGGCACTCCAGCCCACGTCTTCGGCGCGCATGATTTCATAGGTGTCACGCGCTTTGAGAACGCCATCTTGGTGGATACCAGAGGCATGGGCAAATGCGTTAGCACCGACCACGGCTTTATTGGGTTGGACCACAAAGCCTGTTGTTTGGCTGACCATACGACTCGCTGCGAGTATCTGTTTAGTATCGATGCCAAGGTCTAAATTGAAATAGTCTTTACGCGTTTTGACCGCCATCACAATTTCTTCTAGTGAACAGTTACCAGCGCGCTCACCCAAACCGTTGATCGTGCACTCCACTTGGCGGGCACCGCCAATCTGCACCCCCGCCAATGAATTGGCAACCGCCATTCCTAAGTCATTGTGGCAATGCACAGACCAAATCGCTTTGTCGCTGTTAGGAATGCGTTCACGCAAGGTTTTGATGAAGTTACCGTACAACTCGGGTACGGCATAACCAACCGTATCAGGCACGTTGATCGTGCTGGCACCTTCGGCGATGACCGATTCGAGGACACGGCAAAGAAAATCCATATCGCTGCGATAGCCGTCTTCAGGACTGAATTCAACATCGCCCATCAAATTACGTGCAAAGCGTGTCGATTGCTTCGCCTGCTCAAAGACCTGATCGGGTGACATGCGCAATTTCTTTTCCATGTGCAATGCACTGGTAGCAAGAAAAATATGAATACGTGCATTGGCGGCGCCTTGCAAAGCCTCTGCAGCGCGAGAGATATCGCGGTCATTGGCACGGGCTAATGAACAAATCGTTGAGTCCTTAATAGCATTCGCAATGGACTTCACACAGTCAAAGTCACCATTTGAGCTGGCAGCAAAGCCTGCTTCTATAACATCGACCTTGAGACGCTCTAACTGACGGGCAATGCGCAGTTTTTCATCGCGGGTCATAGATGCACCGGGCGACTGTTCGCCGTCACGCAAAGTAGTATCAAAAATAATGAGCTTGTCAGTCATGGTCAGAACTCCTTGTCAATCTTAAAGAACTTGCAGCTGGTGCACCCCACAAAGCAAAAGGCCCGCTGCGTTTGCATACGGGCCTTGTGTGGATTTGCGCGTGCGCTACCAACTCCGCCCGTTGGGGGAAAGCAGTAGTAGTGCCAGCGAAAATTTGTTCATGTCTGGAATATAACACAGTCTTGAACACCGCAAAGCATTCACTTATGAAGACCTTCTTCATCTGGTTCATCGGTGGAGGTGCTGATCACACTGGTTTGCAAGCCTTTGGCTTTTCTCCATGCATAGAGGATATAACCGCTCAGGCCATACATCACAAACATAGCAAACAAAACAACAGGGGGATGGATATTGATCACCCCAATCGCTAGAGCAATGCACACTATCACCACAAAAGGCACGCTTTTCTTCATCCGCAAATCTTTGAAGCTGTAAAACGGTGCATTGGTCACCATTGTCAAGCCGGCAAATAAACACATAGCAAAGGTAAACCACACCACATCAGCGCCGCTGTAGCCCATATCGTTCATGAGCCAAATAAAGCCCATGACTAAAGCAGCCGCTGCAGGAGAAGGCAGGCCTTGAAAGAATCGTCTGTCGACCACTGCGGTGTTGACGTTGAATCTAGCCAAACGCAAGGCTGCACAGGCGCAATAGACGAAAGCAGCCACCCAACCCCAACGGCCAATGCCTTTGAGCGCCCATTCGTAGGAAATCAAAGCAGGCGCAGCGCCGAAAGACACCATGTCGGCGAGCGAATCCATTTGCTCGCCAAATGCGCTCTGCGTATTGGTCATCCTAGCGACGCGTCCGTCCAAGCTGTCGAGCACCATGGCGCAAAACACGCCAATCGCTGCCATCTCGAAACGGTTGTTCATCGCCATCACGATGGAATAAAAACCTCCAAACAAAGCGGCCAAGGTGAACAAGTTAGGCAGGACATAAATGCCCTTGCTTGGCTTGTGCGGTGTTTCGTCCGCGGAATGTTGGGAGGAATCAGACATGCAAATCGATCAGTTACGGGTTTGGTCGACCAATTTGTTCTTGGAGATCCAAGGCATCATGGCGCGCAATTTGGCACCGACCACTTCGATTTGGTGCTCAGACGTGTTACGACGACGCGCTGTCATGCTCGGGTAGTTCAAGCGGCCTTCTTGGATGAACATCTTGGCGTAGTCGCCGTTTTGAATGCGCTTGAGAGCATGCTTCATTGCAGCACGGCTTTCTTCGTTGATCACTTCGGGGCCTGTGACATATTCGCCAAATTCCGCGTTAT
>SYDB01000086.1 GCA_005786815.1 Burkholderiales bacterium | reverse complement strand
ACGCTGATCAGGCTATAGCCACGCTCATCACCACGTGCGTGTAACAAATCTGGGTTGTTGTCGCGCACGATGCCCAATGCTTTTTCGCCCATGCCACGCGATGTCACTGACGTAGTGACAAATTCACTGGCAACCAAAGGTGAGTTAGGGTCATTGGGAACGGGGCGCAAATATGCAGCTATGTTCATATGCACATCGCCGCCTAGCGAGACCACATTTTTAATTTGGTTGTCTGCAATCGACTGCAGCAAACGTTTGCGTGCTTCGGGGTAACCGTCCCAGGCCTCGTTCCAATACGCGCGACCTGTTGGGCCTGGAATGCTAGTGGAACTCATTTGAGTGCCTTGCGCCAACAGCTTCCATGTGCGCTTGGATGCTTTGAGTCCCTTGTCTAACCAACGCTCTTGCTCAAAACCAAAGATGCTGCGTGTGGGGTCGCTCAATGCATCGCATTGGGTCACCAGACGCCCGCCGCCGCGCACGGGGTCTGGACATGCCAGCGGGCTTCTGAATTGGCGGTTGTCTAGTGTCCACATATCCGCCAAGCGCCCCCATGCGAATTGGTCATGCAGTCGCATGGATGCGCCTTGTGGGCTTTTTGGATCTGGTCCCCATAGAACGGGTTGGTGTTCGAAATACGCTTGGTAAGCCGCTGCACGCCTTGCTAAAAATTCTGGCACAGGCGTGTTCTTCATGTCTATTTGGTTAGCGTAATCGTTGACGACTTCGTGGTCGTCCCATATCAACACCCACGGGTGTGCAGCATGGGCTGCTTGGAGCATTGCGTCTTGTTTGTAGAGCGCGTAGCGGGCGCGATATTGGTCTAAGGTTTTAGGTTCTTCTGTATTGTGTTTGCGCGTGGTGTACTGCGCGTTGCTTGATTCGTAGATGTAATCACCGACAAACAAAACGAAGTCCAAATCTTGTTGGGCAATTTCTTGGTGCGCTACAAACAACCCCGCCTCATAGTGTTGGCAAGACGTTAATGCCATGCGTAACGTAGCTACATCTGCCTGCAATGCAGGGGCTGTGCGTGTATGTCCCACCGTACTAAGTGCTTCGCCTTGACGAAACCGATACCAATAGTCTGTGCTGGGCTGCAGTGACTGCACCAATAAATGCACACTGTGACCTCGGCTTGCGTCTGTGGTAATTTTTGCCATTTGTACCCGTTGCTTGAGCGCACTGTCTGCAAACAATTCAACCGTCACGTCGACCGGATCATTGCCCGAGGCTGCACGGTCTTGCTCATCAACTAGCAAGCGCGTCCACAACACCAGCGAGTCAGGGCGTGGTCGACCACTGGCTACGCCCAAGGCAAAAGGATTGACGCGCCAAGGTCTTGCCCGATCAGCGGGCGCAGCAAGCGCTTGCATCCATGGCAAAAGGGCCAGGCTTAAAGCGCTGTGTTGTAAATAGCGATTGAATTCTCTTCTTTTCATATGAGTCTATAGATGAGGCAAAGCATGTTAAGTTCAATACATGACAGAAAGACGATTACAACTCGATTTTTTAGCGGTTACTTTACTTTTGATTTGCTGCGTGTTTTGGGGTTTCCAACAAGTATTGGTCAAAGCTACATTACCTGAGGTTCCACCTGTAATGCAGGCAAGTTTGCGATTTATGGGTGCTACGTTCATGTTGTGGGTTTGGTGCCATGTTCGGGGCGTAGCGCTTTTTGATTCAGACAGCTCGTTAAAAGCGGGGGTTGTGGCGGGCCTTTTATTTTGCGCAGAGTTTGTTTGTATCTATGTGGGTCTCCAGCACACCAGCGCTTCGCGTTTGACTATCTTTTTATACACAGCGCCTTTTTGGGTGGCTTTAGTGCTGCCCATTTTTGTGAAGACGGAGCGGTTAGCGTTGATGCAGTGGATGGGTATGTTTCTCGCATTTGTAGCGGTTGCCTTTGCACTGCAAGATGGCCTCCATCAAAAAACAACCAACTATTCCTCGGCGATGTGGTGGCTAGGTGATGCTTTAGCTTTAGCCGCCGGTGCGCTGTGGGGATTCACTACCGTGGTAATTCGTAGCTCCACATTGATAAAGATAAGCCCAGAAAAGCTGCTCTTTTATCAAGTGGCCATCAGTGCGGCGCTTTTGCCGCTCGTGTCGTTGCAGCTTGGTGAGCCTTGGAATGTGAGCTGGAGTGTTTTTGCCGCTACCTCGATCGTCCTGCAAACCGTTGTCGGCGCTTTTGCGAGCTACTTGGTTTGGATGTGGTTGCTGGGACGTTACCCGGCCACCAAACTCAGTGCTTTTGCTTTTTTCACACCCGTCTTTGCATTGCTGTTTGGTGCATGGTGGTTGGGCGAAGCCATCACGCCTGGCCTGGTAGCGGCATTAGTTGGTGTTGCGGCGGGTATTGTCTTGGTTAATAAAAAGCCAATTTCTTAGACAAGGCTAACAGCGTATTTAGTTAGTTAGCAAACGCCGCAATACCCGTTTGCGCACGCCCCAAAATAAGCGCATGGATATCGTGTGTGCCTTCGTACGTGTTGACCACTTCGAGGTTGACCAAATGGCGGGCCACGCCAAACTCATCGCTGATACCGTTGCCACCCATCATGTCGCGCGCCATGCGTGCGATGTCTAAGGCTTTGCCGCAAGAGTTGCGCTTCAAGATAGAAGTAATTTCTACGCTCGCTGTGCCTTCATCTTTCATACGGCCCAAACGCAAACAGCCTTGTAAACCCAATGCAATTTCGGTTTGCATATCGGCCAATTTTTTCTGGATCAACTGGTTTGCAGCCAATGGACGGCCAAACTGTTTGCGGTCTAAGGTGTATTGGCGAGAGCGTAACCAACAGTCTTCTGCAGCACCCAACGCGCCCCATGCAATGCCGTAGCGCGCGCTGTTCAAACACGTGAACGGGCCTTTCAAACCTTGCACTTCGGGAAATGCGTTTTCTTCTGGAATAAACACCGAGTCCATCACGATCTCGCCAGTGATCGATGCGCGTAACCCCACCTTGCTGTGGATCGCGGGGGCGCTTAAGCCCTTCATGCCTTTTTCTAAGATGAATCCACGAATAGGCCCCACGGCTCCACTTTCAGTGACTTCTTTGGCCCAGACCACAAACACATCGGCGATCGGGCTATT
>SYDB01000085.1 GCA_005786815.1 Burkholderiales bacterium | reverse complement strand
GATGGTGACGTCGGCTTCGGTCAAACCTGCTTGGTGTAGCAAGATTTGCAGGTTTTGCCTTGTCCCACTGGCCAAGCTATAAACGCCAATGCGCTTGCCTTTGAGGTCCGATGGTTTGGTGATATTTCGAGATTTAAGAGAAACCAAATTAAAAATATTTTGTGGGTAAATATCGTAAATAGCCCTTAATTTCTCACCTTTGTCGATAGCTGTGAAAAAAGATGCGGGGTCCGTAAACGCTACATCGGCTTGGCCACTCAGCAAATTGCGTATCGCGTCTGCACCACCTGCGCCAGGAATAATCGCCATCTCAATCCCTTTGGCTTTGAAGAAGCCTTTGTCTTCTTCAACCAATAAATTGGTAATTTCAGTGATGGGTTTGCCCCAACTGGCGATGACAACTTTGTCGAGCTTTGCAGGTGTTTGGGCATAGCCTGTTGCTGTAATCAGTAAACCCAAAACACAGGTGATGGTGCCAGCGATAGTTAATCGGATACTGTGAAACGCGCAAGACATATGGAAACTTTCTGGAGAAATCAAAAATTAAGATTGCAAAAATCGACGTTCAAATATTTGAAACATCCAATAACTTGAGATGCCGAGGAAGGTGATAACTACTAAGACAGCAAACATCAAAGGCGTATCCATAGATCCTTGCGCAGCGATGATCAATGCGCCAAGTCCTTTGCTGGACCCAATGAATTCACCCACAACAGCCCCTACCCATGCCAGCACCAAAGCGACCCGAAAGCCCGCCAATATATTAGGCATACCTGAGGGAATTTTTAAGCGCCACAGCGTTTGCCACCTATTTGCACGCAGCATTTTGAAAAGTTCTAATTTTTGTGGATCCACTTGTTGCATGCTGGTCACTGTATTTTCAAGCAGCGGGAAAAAACAAATTAACGCAGTCATCACAACGGTGGGTAGCACGCCAAAGCCAAACCAGACAATGAATAAAGGCGCAAGTGCCAATTTGGGTATGACTTGGCTCAAGACAACATAGGGCATGAGGAGAGACCGTAAATGCTTCGATTCACCTAAAACAATGCCGCCAACACACCCCATTAACCCACCCAACACAATTCCCCAAAAAACTTCTACCAGTGTTTGCCAGATATGTGGCCACAGGTAACCGTTTACTAAGCTCTTCCATAAAACATCTGCAATTCGCGAAGGGGCTGGCATCACCAGCTCTGAGGTGCCAAGAGCGCGTACCAAAACTTCCCAAGTTGTTAAGAAAACTACACCGACCAAGAGTGTCCAGAAATAAGACTTTGTTTTCATGCAACCACCTCCATCGCATGACGCAGTTTTGCACTGAAATGATTGAACTCTGGGCTATGGCGCATGGAGTTTTGGCGCGGTTGCGGCAGGTCGATTCCGAGTGTGTGGTGAATTTTTCCTTGCACCATCACAGAGACCTGGTTACCCAGGTAGACCGCTTCGCCAATATCGTGTGTCACAAACAAGATAGAAGTTTTGTGTTCTGCACAAATTCCCATCAGGTCATGTTGTAGTTCTTCTCGGGTGATCGCATCTAAAGAGGCAAAAGGTTCGTCCATGAACAAGATACGTGGACTGGTGATCAGCGCGCGCGCAATTGCAACGCGGCTTTGTTGTCCGCCTGATAGTTCAGTTGGCTTGTCATCAAATTTATGTGCAAGCCCCATGCGTTGCAGCAATTCTTTCGCCTTATGGATATCTGAATTTTCAATTCTTCTATGCAATGCAATTGGCAGTAATACATTGTCTAAAACGTTTAACCATTCAAGAAGCGTTGGGCGTTGGAACACAAAACCCATATCGCTTTGCGGTGCAATTAGCAGTTGGTTATTCCATACCACTTCGCCCTGTTGGGCGGAAAGTAGACCAGCCGCTAATTTGAGTACGCTGGTTTTACCGCAACCACTGCGACCTATTAGGCAGTGGAATTCTCCCGGCGCTAAATCTAGGTTGATGCTGTGCAGTGTTTCCATACCCTCTAAGTAGGAGAACGACACATTTCGCAGACGCAAAAGATGCTGCGCCTTGGATTCAATTGCGGTCATGCGTGAATCAGAGTTCATAGTGGATTAACTGATTCGCTGCAACTTCAGTCGATGTTTCAATGTCGACCATATTTACCAAATCAGCCAGGCTGAATCGTCCATCGTGGTGCCAACCCGCAGCAGGAGAGGTCATTTCGCCAATCGCACAAATGCGTGTGACACCAGCAAGCGCTAGTGCTTCACCTAATTGAAGCAATGTTTCTGGATCTGTTGCCAGGCCTGTTGTTTGTAAATACGGGCGTTGGTCTTTCAACAAAGGCATTACGTCTAGCAAGGAATCAACTGCAACTACGGTGACGCATCGGTTGAGCGGACTGGGGTTGAGCGACAGAGGTGCATCGCTATAAACCACTACAAACGCGTCCTGCTTATCTCCCAGCACTTGAATTCCAGAGTTTTGCAGCATGGCAAATTCATGCGATTCACGCCAACTGGCGATGTGTGAGGCCTCTTCTAGTGACAAAGAGGCTCTTGGGTATTTGTGTGCCAACGCAGCCAATTCGCTGGCAAGTGACTGAGCAAATTCTTGAGGACTCAACTTAGCGCCACGTTCTACATAGAACATTTGTGGCGAGTAACAGCCTTGCTGTTCGTACCGAGCGATATCTAACGCGGCTTGAGAAGCCACACGTTTTGCACGCACAACAGAAAGCGCCGAAGTAGACACCATGCCAAAACTCAGTTTGTGGCCGTGCGGTAAGAAGCGCGCGGTCACGGGCACTTGTTTTTGAATTGCAGACAGAGCGCTGTTTCCGCCGTAGGCAAGAACGATGTCTGAATGTTGGAATAAATAGCTGGCAATATCGACGTCTTCGGTCGGCCACCAAATAATCGACAGACAGTCTGCCAACCGAGGTTCTACATCTGCCAATACTTTGGCGAAAATAGATGCACATATGGGCTCAGTACTCGATACCTTACCTACCGTTCCGGCTTTCACCAATAGGCCCGAGATCAAACTCCACAAAGGTAAACCAGGAACGTTTCCAGCCCAAATATGCGTGACGAGTTCTGCGCCTACCGCCTTGGTCCATCCGCCGGTGATGCGCGGCTGAAATTCATCCAGCATTTTGGGATTGCTGAAGTCCTCGGCGATAAATCGATGCAATTGCAATGCACGGAAGGTTTGTAAATATTCGCTGAGGTTATGGCGCAACATGGTTGCGTCCATGCCCGTGGCAATGGGTAGTAGTGTGTCTATGCGTTTTCTATCTTCATGGTTGACGTCAAGCAATCTGAGAATAGCTACATCGATAGCACGTACTATGTCTGACACGGCCATGGTTTTGATGTGCGTTTGGACAGCACTCTTGATGTGTTGCGTCACCGCCAGTATTTGTGCAGGCGTCAAGAGGGGGAGTTTCACCTCCAATCGTGTATCGCCTGCTCCATATGTCAGCGTGTGCCACGCAAGGTCTTTGTGCGCAATGCTTGGAACGTAGCCGGCAGTGAACTGCAACACGGTCATACGCGCGCCGCCTGCAGAAAATCTTCGACTGCCAAAGAGCATCCTTTTGCTTGTGCGCCCTGTGCGCGGCCCAGCAAAATAAAACCATCGTCCGTGGCGATACCAACGTCTTCTGTCAAAAGTGTGGTGACAGAGTTGTAGTTGGCCAAGTCCGTGTGCACCAAAATGCCACGTTCCCCCTTTGGCATGTCTTGGCCGCTGATGGGGTCGATGACTCTGGTGCGTGTCCAGTGTGGTCCACGCTTGACGGAAGGTGTAGTGCTGTTACCTGCGTCATACAACTGGGTACTGAGCTCAGTCATGCCGTACATATTGAAGCATTGCGAACGCGGCACGCCAAAAGTGTTGGAGAGTTGGGTGTAGAAACTATCCATTTCGATCTCACGCGATTGGCCTTTGAATCCGCCCGTATCAAACAACCAACTCGATGTGGGCAGTTTGAGGTTCAAACCAGAAGCGATCAGAGCGTCCATGGCGTGGACCATGCTGTAGCTAGCGCCAAGGAGTGCAACAGGTTCGTGATTTTTTTCAGCCTGTTGCAGTGCTTGCGTGAGTGCTTCTATGTCTAAGCCGCTAGGCCCCATGAAATATTGGCTGTTGGGGGTACCAAAGTGCGCGAGTGCTAATTGGAGGTAATGCGCCAACGATGAGTGGGGCATCATGTCTACCGTTGGGAAAAGAATGCCAATGCGTATTTTTGATTTTTGAGACATTAACTGCCGTTCAAAATTTAAACGCATGGATGCGTCGTAGACCCTGAGCGATGGGTGGTAATGACGGCCTTTGACATCACCACGGGTTGTTCCGCTGGTCATGAAGACGCGGCCACATTCGCTAGTAGGTGTGCATGTCAGATCTAAGTCTTTGAATGCATTGATAGGCACGGCCGGGATGTCGTGCCAATGCGTCACAGTGCGCGGGGTTTTACCGCGCATCTGGCAAAACCGTTGGAAAGGCACATTAAATTGCGCTTGGTGTTTAAAAAGACGCAAAGCCATGGCATTGAAGGCGGCATCGTCTGACGCCTTCATTTGCATGAAAGCCATTACTTCGTCTTCTATCACTGACGCGTTGTTTTCCATGTTGTCCATAACTGGAGCAGGGGGCTAACGCAGATTCGGAGAATGTGGGTGAATACCCAGTTCCGGCACTTGTAACTAGCTTCCCTGCGCGAGGATTACCTCAATCAGGTTCAAAGGGACTTTCTCAGCCAGTGCCACCTTGTTGACACCAACACCCCTAGCGGATGCGCCCAAAATTTGGACGCAGTGTTATTTTAAAGGTTTTTAAGGCGCAAAAAAATAGTCAACAATTTTTGAAATTTGTCCGAGCATCATCTCTCTGCCTCTTACAACTTGGCAGCCACAATCTTGGGCAAGGGACAACAGGGGCGTGTTCTCTGGCATGACGATGGCATCAAAAACGATCAACTCTTTTTTGAATTGCTGAACTGCTAAGGGAAGTCGTGCGTCGTTCAGCATGCCAACTGGGGATGCATTGAGCAAGATGTCTATGCCTTCTGAAAGAGGCAATCCAACTTCAACCACAGTCTGCGGGCTGATGGTGTTCACCATCTTGGCCATACGTTCAGTGGTTTGAGGGTCGATATCAAAGAGGCGCAAAAGCTTTGGTTTTTCATACGCCAAAGCAACACAAATAGCCGATCCAGCCCCACCTAAGCCTATGAGTTGCAAACGCTTGTCTTGAAGAGTGATGCCTCTTTGTTTGAAGGCTTCTACACATCCCATTCCGTCAAATATTTCGCCACTCCATGCGCCGTTGCCGTGTTTTTTGAGTGCATTGATCGCACCAATCTGCGAGGCCTGAGGACCTAAGGTTTTTGCTAGCGCAATGGCTTGGGCTTTGAAGGGAATGGTAAAAATCAAGCCATCTAAATTGCGCATGCGCATGATATGGGGCATCACGCTATCAAATTCATCGCGTGCAATGTGCATCGGTATCAGCATAGCGTTGTGATCGCGCTTTTGCATTTCCCAAGTGACCATTTCTGGCGAGCGAACCTGCTCAATGGGGTCACCCACAATTGCATAAACACGGGTTTTTCCATTTACAAAATCGACTTGGTTCATAGGAATATTTGCATATGTTTCTGAAAATTTTTCCAGTATAGGTGGCGAAAAAAAAGCCACCCTAGGGTGGCTTTATATGAATTCAAAAGAACTATTTATTACTTGCCGCCTGGCACTTTCCCATCAACGCCTTTGACGTAGAAATTGACGCCACTCAAAAACTTGTCGTCAGCAACGCTGTCCTTGCTGAGTACTTCTTTTCCGGTGTTGTCCATCAATGGGCCTTTCCAGATGGCAAAACTTCCATCCGTCAAACCTTTTTTGATTTCCTCTACCTTGGCTTTGGTTTCAGCGGGTACATCGTCAGCAATCGATACGATGTCAATGGCACCGTCTTTCACGCCCGACCACGTTTGTCCGCCGCCAGTCCACTTGCCCTCGAGTGCTTCGCGTGTGGCTTTGATGTAGTAAGGCGTCCAGTTGATGATGGCTGAGGCCAAATGGGCTTTAGGGCCGTAGGCTGTCATGTCAGAGTCCCATCCAAAAGCGCGTTTGCCTTTGTCTTGCGCTGTTTTGAGTACGGCAGGCGAATCCGTATTTTGGAAAAGTACGTCGGCACCGCCGTTGATCAAACTGGTGGCGGCTTCTGTTTCTTTGGGTGGGTTGAACCACTCGTTGACCCAGACTACTTTGGTTTTGATTTTGGGGTTGCTGGATTGCGCGCCCAAGGTAAAGCTATTAATATTGCGAATAACTTCTGGAATTGGGATCGATGCCACAACACCTAATGTGTTGGTCTTGGTCATCTTGCCAGCGATCACGCCAGCCATGTACGCACCCTCATAGGTTCGGCTGTCGTAGGTGCGCATATTGTCGGCTTGCTTGTAACCTGTAGCGTGCTCAAACTTCACGTCTTTGTTGTCCGCTGCAACCTTGAGCATGGGATCCATGTAGCCAAATGTGGTACCAAAAATAAGCTTATTGCCTTGGCCGACCATATCGCGAATCACGCGTTCTGCATCCGCTGATTCAGGTACGTTTTCAACAAACGTAGTTTGAATTTTGTCGCCAAATTCTTTTTCTAGAGCTTTGCGTGCGTTGTCGTGGGCGAATGTCCAGCCGCCATCTCCTACAGGCCCGACATAGGCAAACGCGATTTTGAGAGGTTCAGCTTTGACCTCTGCTTTAGCGGGCTCTGCCTGTTTGGCTTCTTCTTTTTTACCGCATGCAACTAACGCGGCGGCAGTAACGGCACATACAGAGGCAGTGATGATCCAACTG
>SYDB01000084.1 GCA_005786815.1 Burkholderiales bacterium | reverse complement strand
GGTTGAACGGAATCAAATTGAACTTGGCGTGGATGCGTTTGCTAGGGTCGCGGGGCGAATACACCAAATCGACCAATGCTTGGGCGTGCTCGGGTTGGTCGTTGACACCATCCAACATGCAATATTCAAAGGTGATGAAGTCACGTGGCGCATAGGCCAAATAAAGACGGCAAGCATCCATCAGTTCGGCGATGGGGTATTTTTTGTTAAGAGGCACCAGTTGGTCACGCAATGCGTCGGAAGGCGCATGCAGGGAGACAGCCAATGCCACCGGGCAGTCTTCACCCAAACGGTCGATCATGGGAACCACACCCGAGGTAGATACCGTGACGCGACGACGCGATAACCCATAACCGTGGTCGTCCAACATGGCGCGCAATGCAGGCACCAAGGCGCTGTAGTTCTGCAAGGGCTCACCCATACCCATCATCACCACATTGGAAATCACACGCTCTTTGGTGTTGAATTCGCGCCGCAAAGTGTGCTCAGCAAACCAGAGTTGCGACAAGATCTCGCCGCTGCTCAAGTTGCGGCTAAAACCTTGATGGCCGGTGGAGCAAAACCGGCAACCAACAGCACAGCCCGCTTGCGAAGAAATGCACAGCGTGCCACGTTCTTCACTGGGAATAAAAACGGTTTCTACCGCGTCACCGGCTCCTACATCGAACAGCCATTTGACAGTGCCGTCGGATGAATCGTGGCGGGAAAGAGGCTTGAGCGGCGTGATATGCGCCGAGGTTTTGAGCTTTTCGCGCAGGCTTTTGCCCAAGTCTGACATGGCGTCAAAGTCTTGGGCGCCTTTTTGGTGGATCCAGCGAAAGAGCTGGGTCGCGCGAAAGCGTTTCTCTCCGAGTTGCTCACAAAAAACGGCTAAACCGTCGAGATCAAAATCAAGCAGGTTGGCCGTCATGGGGTTGCAAGCGCAAGCGGTGCTTAGGCGCCGCCTATTGGCTTTTAGTAAACGTTCATTCCTGCGAAGAAGAACGCGATTTCGACTGCAGCTGTTTCAGGCGCGTCAGAGCCGTGCACGGCATTGGCGTCAATGCTGTCAGCAAAGTCTGCGCGGATGGTTCCAGGTGCAGCTTTCTTAGGGTCGGTAGCGCCCATCAAATCGCGGTTTTTAAGGATGGCGTTTTCGCCTTCGAGCACAGTGATCATGACAGGACCAGAGATCATGAATTCGACCAAATCTTTGAAGAAAGGACGCTCTTTGTGGACGGCGTAGAAAGCTTCGGCTTCGCCACGTGACAAATGGGCCATGCGGGCAGCAACGATTTTGAGGCCAGCAGCTTCGAAACGGGCATAAATCTGGCCGATCACGTTTTTAGCAACAGCGTCTGGCTTGATGATGGAGAGGGTACGTTGGGTGCTCATGCTGGTCTTTTCCTGTGAGGGTTTTATGGGAACTTTTGGATGAAATTTTTAGCGTCTTTGTCCAAGCCCGCTATTTTAACCCGCCTAAGGGGTTTGCCCTAGGGTCTACGGGGTTTTGGCTTACCGACCAAGCCGGCACGGAAGGCTTTTTCGCCGGCCTTCTTGCGCTGGCGTTCCATGGCAAGGCTTTCGGCACCGATATAGCCCACGGAGGTCTTCAAGGGATCAGGCGCAACGCCCTTGTTAGGACGGGCACGCACCAAGCGCTCCGGTCCGCTGGAACGCTCTTCAGGCTGGCGAGGCGTCGAAGGCCTAGGGCCGACGCTGTTTCCGCGTCTGCGACTGTTGGCGCGTTCTGCCCGGTTGTCTTGGCTAGGACCACTTTGCAGTGGCGCTTTGGCGCCGGCGGCTTGCATCAAAGCGCGGATATCGTATTCACGTAACTCGACAAAAGCACCCCGTTTGAGCCCACGCGGCAACACCATGGCGCCATAACGGATGCGGATCAAGCGGCTGACCGCATGACCCACTGCCTCAAACATGCGTCGCACTTCGCGGTTACGTCCTTCGGAAATCGTGACCCTATACCAACAGTTGGAACCGTCGCCACCACCCTCTTCAATCGAACCAAATTGGGCCAGACCATCTTCTAATGTGATGCCATCCAACAGGCTTTGTTTTTGCTCGTTACTGAGCTTACCCAAAGAACGCACCGCGTATTCACGCTCCAAGCCAAAACGCGGATGCATGAGCTGGTTGGCGAGCTCACCTGAGCTGGTCAACAGCAACAGGCCCTCGGTATTTAGGTCGAGGCGCCCAACCGATTGCCACTTGCCTTGGTACAAGCGCGGCAAACGGCGAAATACGGTGGGACGGTTTTGTGGGTCGTCATGCGTCACCACTTCGCCAGCTGGCTTGTGATAAGCAATCACACGAGGCGCAGGCGGCGCAATACGCACCTTGACCAATTTGCCATTGACTTTGATTTGGTCGCCAAACTGCACCCGTTGGCCTACGTGCGCGGGTTCTTGGTTGACGGAGACTTGGCCATCGGCGATCAGTCGCTCCATCTCGATGCGTGAACCCAAACCCGATTGGGCCAAAACCTTATGCAACTTGGGCGACTCCGCTTGGGGGAGGAGCACGCGCTTAAGTGGCGTGACCTCTTCTTTGGCAAGCTCTGCATCGAACTGGCCAGACACTACGTCTGAGAACTCAATGCGGGGGGCTTCTTCTTCGTCTGCTGGGACCAAAGGGATGTCTTTGGGATCAGGCGTCATGGGGTTGGTTGTCGTTTTCTGGCGTC
>SYDB01000083.1 GCA_005786815.1 Burkholderiales bacterium | reverse complement strand
GTTGCACCGAGCAATCGCGCTCGAATAAATACACGCAATTGCCTTGTGTATCTGCAAAAACTTGAATCTCAATATGGCGCGGACGCTGCACATATTTTTCGACCAAAACTGCGTCATTACCAAAACTGTTGATTGCTTCGCGCTGACAACTCGCCAAGGCGTCAGCAAAGTCTGCGGATTTTTCAACGATGCGCATGCCCTTGCCACCGCCGCCCGCACTGGCTTTGATCAGAACGGGGTAACCCATCGCATCGGCTTCGCGCTGCAACAGTTGTGGGTTTTGGTCAGCGCCGTGGTAGCCCGGCACCAAGGGTACGCCTGCTTGTTGCATGCGTTGTTTGGATTCTGCTTTCAAGCCCATAGCCTGAATAGCCGATGCAGGCGGACCAATAAACACCAAGCCTTTTGCGATGCACGCTTTGGCGAAGTCTTCGTTCTCACTTAAAAATCCATAACCGGGATGCACCGCCTGTGCGCCTGTATCTATGGCCGCTTGCAAGATACGCTCCCATTGCAAGTAGCTGTCCTTGGGCGCACTGCCGCCCACATGCACGGCTTGGTCACACACTTGCACATGTTTGCTGTGCGCATCTGCATCCGAATACACCGCAACCGTTTGAATACCCATGCGCTTGGCGGTGGCAGCAACACGGCAAGCTATTTCACCGCGGTTGGCTATCAAGATTTTATGAAACATGTTGTCTACCTTAGACCAACCAATGGGGTGGGCGTTTGTTCAAGAACGATTGCAGGCCTTCTTTGCCTTCAGCACTCGCGCGAATGTCTGCAATACGTTTGGCGGTTTCGTCGCGCAATGATTGAGTATTGGGCTGATGTGCCACATCGCGCACCAACTGCTTGCATAAGCGAACAGCTTGGGGGCCATTGGCCATCAATTGGTTCACGTGTTGTGCAACAACGGTATCGAGTTGATCTGCCGCACAGACTTCGTGCACCATGCCCATCGCAAAAGCTTGCTGGGCAGTGAAGCGTTCTGCGCTTACAAAATACCTGCGTGAAGCTTGCACGCCCATCGCACGCACGACATAAGGACTGATGGTGGCAGGCATCAATCCAAGCCGCGCTTCCGACAAACAAAACTGCATGGTGTCTACTGCCACCAATACATCGCAGACAGAGGCTAAGCCCATACCGCCTGCATAACAGTCGCCTTGCACACGGCCGACGATAGGCACAGGACATTGGTCCAAGGTCCACAACATGTCTGCCAGTTGTTGGGCGTCGGCACGGTTTTGGTTCCAGCTGTAACCCGACATGGCTTGCATCCAGTTCAAATCTGCACCCGCACAAAACGCTTTTCCGTGCGCAGCCAAGACCACGACGCGCAATTGGTCATTGCGTGCAATGTCTTGGAACACTTGCGCGAGTTCTGCGATCACCGTCTCGTTGAAAGCATTACGTACATCAGGGCGATTCAGCCACACCTCTATGCAGTAAGAGTTGGGGCGACGAAGTTCTAGCGTGGTGGGGTTTTGCATATTAATAACGCTTAGCGACTTCTTCCAACATCACTTCAGTCGCACCGCCACCGATGGCGAGCACACGCGCATCACGCCACAAACGTTCAATAGGGGCTTCACGCATATAGCCCATGCCGCCCCAAAATTGCTGGCAACCACCGACGACTTCGTTGACCAACTCTCCACTCAAGGCTTTGAGCATCGAGACTTCTTGCACGATGTCGTGCCCTTGCGTGACAGACCAAGCGCAGTGGTACATGAACTGGCGCAGCGCACGCGTTTTGGCGTCCAACATCGATAGTTTTTGACGGATGTGTTGCATCTCCCACAGCGACTTACCGAAGGCTTGGCGTTGGCGCACATAGTCCAAGGTAAGTTGCAAGGCGCGTTGGCAATGCCCAACCGCCATGGCGCCTAAGGCAATGCGTTCGGTCTGGAAATTTTTCATCACCGAATAAAAACCTTTGTCGACTTCGCCTAACAAAGCTTCTGGGCCTAAGCGTACGTTATCCAACACCAACTCTGCGGTGTCAGAACTCAACCAACCTGTTTTGTCTAATGAGCGGCCGACGCTGAAACCTGGCGTTCCTTTTTCCACAATGAATATCGACATTTGGTGGCGGCCTGTACCTGTTTTGGCAGCGATGAAATACAAGTTGGCATTCACACCGTTGGTGATAAAAATTTTGCTGCCATTGAGCACCCACCCGTCACCCTCGCGTTTGGCTGTGGTGCGAATGCCTGCAACGTCAGAACCGGCACCTGGCTCAGTGATGCCCACAGCAGTAATCGTTTTGCCAGCAATCACATCTGGCAAATACTTAGCCTTTTGCGCCGCAGTGCCTGCGTGGTGAAGATGCGGACTCGCCATATCAGTGTGTACCAAGACCGTGATGATGAATCCCGCAAAAGTGGATTGCGATAGCGCTTCTGCAAACACCAAATTAGTCAATGCATCGGCTTCTGCGCCACCGTACTCGCTCTCGTACATCAAACCAAAAAAGCCTGCGTCGCCCATGCGCTTTAAGACATCACGCGGCACGCTGCCCGCATGCTCCCACGCCATCGCATGGGGCTCGACTTCACGGTCGATAAAGCGCTGCACTTGGTCGCGCAGGGTTTGGTGTTCGGGGAGGTGGTAGATGTGGTTCATGGTGCTGCTCATGTCATCAGAAAATTAGTGGATAGGTGTGTGTTGTATGGGGATAAAACCTGAAACGACCGCTCAAGGCTTACATGCGGAAAACACCAAAACGTGTGTCTTCAATAGGTGCATTCAAAGCG
>SYDB01000082.1 GCA_005786815.1 Burkholderiales bacterium | reverse complement strand
GCATAGCGCATGGCCTGTCCGAGACCGGCTGGTACATCTGGACTGATCCAGTTTGACAACGCCTCTTCTACCAACACCAAGCGTTCATCAGACCATCTATCCAATTCAGCGGGAGACAAAGTTTGTATTCCTTGAATCACGAAGCAGTCCAAGGTTTGAGGGCTCCGTTATCGAGCACCTTGATCTGTTGCTCAACGGCATCGAGTTGCGCACGGCAGTAGGCCAATAGTTCAGCGCCCCGTTGGTAACCTGTCAATAACTGGGCCAAGGGTAATTGGCCCGCCTCCATATCAGCCACCAGGGCTTCCAGTTCTTTTAAGGCAGCCTCGTAACTAGCGGGGGCAGGATGGGCTGGCGGTATGGGTGGGCTTGCCTTAGGCATATAAATGGTTAACAGTCTGTTTTTAGTAAGTTGTACGTTTATTTTAGAGTGTCTCAGCACCATGATGAGGCATGGGTACAATGGCACTCCCCTGTCAGCTTTTAGTCTGATTTATTTTTCATCCACCTCCCTGTGGGGAGTCTTTAGGTCAGGTCACCCATGTCTGATTTAAGTCTTCAACTGCAGCAGGCGCAAGCCCAACTAACAGTTATCAGTTACTCTGACGAGGCGCTCTTTCAGCGCGAACTGGAGACCATCTTTCAGTCTGGCCCACGCTATGTGGGTCACCAACTTGCTGTGCCCGAAGAGGGCGACTTCTTCGCACTTCCACAAGAAAGTGGAGGACGCGTACTTGTGCGCTCGAATAAAGGGGTCGAGCTACTCTCCAATGTGTGTCGGCATCGACAAGCCGTCATCTTGAAAGACAAGGGCTCTCTCAAAACGCAAGCGCAAAGCTCTGGCGGCGGCAACATCGTTTGTCCTTTGCACAGGTGGACATACTCTCCCTCCGGCAAACTACTTGGCGCTCCCCACTTTGCGCAAGACCCTTGTCTAAATCTAAAAAACTATCCCTTGCGCGAATGGAATGGTTTGTTATTTGAAGACAATGGTTTAGACATTGCAGCAGATTTAGCCCATATGGGGCCTCGCACCGCATTGGATTTCACTGGTTTTGCGCTCGACCGCGTTGAGATGCACACATGCAATTACAACTGGAAGACTTTTATCGAGGTCTATCTTGAGGATTACCACGTGTGCCCCTTCCATCCTGGTCTTGGACACTTCGTCACCTGTGAAGACCTGAAATGGGAGTTTGACGAAAACTACTCTGTGCAAACCGTCGGTGTGTCATCGAGTTTTGGCAAACCAGGCTCGAGCACTTACCAAAAGTGGCACGACGTATTGTTGAAATACCGCAATGGTGAGTTGCCTGACCATGGCGCGATTTGGTTGACTTATTACCCGCACATCATGGTCGAGTGGTACCCGCATGTGTTGACGGTTTCTACCTTGCATCCCATCAACCCTCACAAAACCCTCAATATGGTGGAGTTTTACTACCCAGAGGAAATCGTTGCATTTGATCGCGAGTTTGTTGAAGCGCAACAAGCCGCCTACATGGAGACCTGTATCGAAGACGACGAGATTGCCGAACGCATGGATGCTGGTCGCAAAGCATTGATGCAACGTGGCGACAACGAAGTTGGCCCCTACCAAAGCCCGATGGAAGACGGGATGCAGCATTTCCACGAGTGGTATCGCCGTAAAATGGGCCTTATTACATAATAAAACCACCCTCACAAAGACTCTATGCACACCACATTAATTTCGGTTCAAGACTTACAAAACTTAACTGCCAGCAATGCCGATTACTTGGTGTTTGACTGCACGTTTGAACTTACCAACACCAGCGCAGGCAATGAAAAGTATTTAGAACAACATATTGCTGGTGCTTTGCGTGCAGATTTAGACACACATCTGTCAACACACAACGATGCAGAGCGAGCCAATGGCGGGCGTCATCCGCTTCCCAAACCAGAAGTGTTTGCAGCTTGGCTGCGCAGTATGGGCGTTAACGACAGCACGCAAGTCGTGGTCTATGACCGCAACGGTGTGAACTACTGTGGTCGCATGTGGTGGATGCTCAAGTGGTGCGGCCATGCTGCTGTTGCCGTGCTCGATGGCGGCTTACAGGCTTGGAATGCTGCCGGTGGTGCAGTGGCAACCAGTAATGAGATACCAAGCACTTTAAAGACTGGTAACTTTTCTGTACGCGCACCGCTGCTGCCGCTAGTAGACACCGCCACGGTCGAAGCCAATTTAAAAACATCCCAAACATTGATCGATGCCAGGGCACCCGCCCGGTTTCGTGGCGAAGTAGAACCCTTAGACCCTGTGGCCGGACACATTCCAGGTGCGCTCAATCGCCCCTTTAGTACCAACTTGAATGAACAAGGTTTCTTCAAAAGCGCAGCCCAATTACGAGAGGAATTTGCCTTGCTGTTAGCTGGCCGACAACCCAACACAGTGGTGCACCATTGCGGAAGTGGCGTAAGCGCCATCCCCAATGTGCTGGCCATGGAAATTGCGGGCCTGGGCCCTACAGGCCTCTATGCTGGCAGTTGGAGTGAATGGTGCAACACACCCGGTTTGCCTTGTGAGAAGTCATAACTGACTAATGATGTGCCCATTCACCTAAACCAACAACCAAAAAAATCCCGATGAACAACCAAGCAACCTGTGCTGTTGTTTGAACAGGTGACAAGCGTTTTTGCAATTGCGGAATTAAGTCTGCAAGTGCTACATAGATAAAACTACTGGCCGCCACCACCAAAAATATAGGCAAATGGTCATGCAAAGCTCCCACAAGCAAATACCCCACCACCCCGCCCACAACAGTCACACAACCTGACAAAGATAATTTCAATAGTGCAGATTTAGCGTCGCCCAGTGAATGTCGCAATACCAGTAAATCCCCGATATGATGCGGCACTTCATGCGCTAAAACAGCCAACGCAGTTGCTGTACCTAAGCGCGTATCAGCAACAAAAGCAGCGGCAATCAAAATACCGTCGCCAAAAGCATGAACGCTGTCGCCCAACAAAACAGCCCAACTTCCGCCAGTATGGTGATGGTGGGTATGGGCTGAATCTGTATGCCCGTGTGCATGCTCGTGACCGTGGTGCCATAACTCGGCTTTGTCTAATAAAAAGAAAAAAATCAAACCCATCAGTAAAACTGCAAACAATACTTGGGCAGAAATATCGCTAGCAGGTGACTGCTCAAATGCTTCAGGCAAAAGTCGCGTAAAAGCAGTGGCTAACAGCGCCCCGGCTGCGAGGCTCAATAAGTGCTGGGTAAATCGTGACAACAAGGCATAGGCAAGCATTGCAGCAATCCATACGCTACCCACGCCAGCCACCAAGGTCCCTACAAAAATAGTAATAAGCGTCATGCATGAATCATAGGCACAAAGTAGTCTCTTCTCATTGCAAACCTAAATTTTGGACATCCCGCCTTCTCTAGGCAAAACCAAGGTCATCTGTTGAGCAAATTAAACGCTTTTTTAGTGCGCCGTATCCCAATTAGCGCCAACACCCACCTCTGCCAGCAACGCAACTTTCAATTGCGCAACGCCAGCCATATAACGTGGCACCTCTTGTTTGACCCATTCCACCTCTGCTTCAGGCACTTCAAACACCAATTCGTCATGCACCTGCATGATGATGCGGGTGCCACGTTGCTCTGCATCGAGCACGTTTTGAATTTTCACCATGCTCATCTTGATCAGGTCTGCAGCTGTGCCTTGCATAGGCGCGTTGATCGCAGCGCGTTCCGCCCCAGCACGTCTCGGTGCTGCTGCACTATTGATTTCAGGTAAATACAAGCGCCGCCCAAAAACAGTTTGCACATACCCTTGCGCTTTGGCTTGCTCACGCGTGTCGTCCATATAGCGCTTTACCCCTGCAAATCTCTCGAAGTAACGGGTGATGTAGTTTTTAGCTGCGGTGTTATCAATCCCTAAAGCCTTAGCCAAACCAAAAGCACTCATGCCGTAAATTAATCCGAAGTTAATGACTTTGGCGTAGCGACGTTGCTCGCTACTGACTTGATCGACTGAGAGGCCAAACACTTCAGCTGCAGTCGCGCGGTGCACATCCAAGCCATCGTGAAAGGCTTTCAGCAAAGCCGCGTCATCGCTCAAATGCGCCATGATGCGCAATTCAATTTGGCTGTAGTCGGCGCTTGCGATCACACTGCCAGTAGGTGCCACAAAAGCCTCGCGCACTTTGCGACCCTCTGGCGTGCGAATAGGAATATTTTGTAAATTGGGGTCGTTGCTGGACAAGCGCCCTGTCACCGCAACCGCTTGCGCATAGTGGGTGTGCACCCTCCCCGTTTTGGGATTGGCCATTTGCGCCAGTTTGTCGGTGTAAGTCCCTTTGAGTTTGCTCAAAGAGCGGTGTTCCAAAATTTTGGCTGGCAATGGATAGTCTTGCGCCAATTTCTCGAGGACTTCTTCGTCTGTACTTCGCGCACCCGTGGCGGTTTTCTTGACTACTGGCAATCCCAGTTTGTCAAAAAATATTTCGCCTAGTTGTTTAGGGCTTGCTAAGTTAAATGGTTGGCCAGCAATGGCATACGCCTCATCTTCAAGTTCAACAATGCGCTGCCCTAAAGCGTGGCTCTGTGTCGCCAACTTGGGGCCATCAATTAAAACGCCATTGCGCTCTACCCGAAACAAGGCTTCGCTACTTTTGATTTCCAAGTCGTAAATAAACGCTAATTTTTCGTCCGCTTGCAAATGGGGCCACAGCGCAAGATGCACATCCATGGTCATATCAGCGTCTTCGCAAGCGTATTCACTGGCGCGCTCTATTTCTACTTGCGAAAACGATATTTGGTGCGCACCTTTGCCGCAGACGTCTTCGTAACTGAGGCCTTGGCGCTCTAAATGCCGCAGCGCCAGACTCGCCAAGCCATGGGGCTTATGCACTTCCAGCACATAACTTTGCAACATGGTGTCGTGCACAAATCCTTGCACTTGCACGTCATAGTTGGCCATCACATGGCGGTCATATTTGATGTGTTGTCCGAGTTTTAAGGCATTGGGGTCTTCAAACCAAGGTTTGAGTTTGGCAATGACTTCTTCGAGTGGCAGTTGATTGGGTGCGTCACCATAGCTGTGGCCTAAGGGTATGTAACAAGCTTCGCCAGGTTGCACAGAAAAGCTCAAGCCCACGATTTGCGCAGTCATCGCATCTATCGCAGTCGTTTCTGTATCAAATGCCGTCAAGCTGGCGTGTTTTATTTTTTCAAACCATGTATCGAATTGATCCCAGGTCAGCACGCAGGTGTACTGTTTGGTTGTCACTTGCGAGGGCTGTGGCTTGATGTCTTCAAACATATCATCAGAGGCTTGTGGCTTTGATGGTTTTGTAAATCTTGAGGCGGTGGCTGGAGCTTCACCACCATCGCTCGTCTGATCTGAAACACCAGCGTCATCAGACATCGCGCGCGCCAATCCTTTAAAGCCATAGGTCTCATAGAAACTTTTGAGTCCTAAGCGGTCTGGCGGTTGCAATGTCAATGCCTCGAATGCTGGCAATGTGGGGACATACGCGGACAAATCGCAATCGGTTTTGATGGTGACGAGTTGTCGGCCCATCGGCAACCAATCTATCGCTTGTCGTAGGTTCTCGCCTACAACGCCCTTGATGGCATGCGCG
>SYDB01000081.1 GCA_005786815.1 Burkholderiales bacterium | reverse complement strand
GGCTCGCGCATCTTGTACATGTCCAGACCCAGAATACCTTGCGCTAATTTCTCGCGCTTCGCACCCTCGTTGGCTTCACGCGCTTGCGCTGCTTCCAGTGTCTTAGCCACCAAGGCTTGGGGCACACAGACCACGCCGTCGTCATCGGCCACGATCGCGTCGCCGGGGTAGACGATCATGCCAGCGCACACCACCGGGATATTCACCGAACCCACGGTCGCTTTGATGGTGCCCTTGCTGCTGATGGCTTTGCTCCAAACGGGAAAGCCCATGCGGGTCAGCTCTTTCACGTCGCGCACACCAGCGTCGATGATGAGAGCCCGTGAGCCACGGGCCATGAAGGACGTGGCCAGCAGGTCACCAAAGTAGCCGTCTGTGCATTCGGCGGTGATGGCCGCGACTACTATGTCGCCGGACTGAATCTGCTCGGCCACCACGTGCATCATCCAGTTGTCGCCGGGGTGCAGCAGCACAGTGACAGCGGTGCCGGAGGTTTGTGCCCCCGCATAGATGGGTCGCATGTATGGTTTCATTAGGCCGACACGGCCCATGGCTTCGTGCACGGTGGCCGATCCGAGCTTGGCCAAAGCATCGGTGCTGGCGCGGTCAGCGCGGGTGATGTTGCGGTAAACAACTCCAAGTTCGTACATGGTTTCTCCTGTCTATTCAAACGGGTTGGGGACTTTGTAAGATCCCGCCCCTGTGGGCGATGGATTGTGAATGATCGCCGCTTGCTCAACGCTCAAACCCCCAACACCCATCGCCCACGGGGTGGGCTCCTACAAAGCGTTTATTGGCCTTTGGCCGTCAGCTGGTCGTCCAGCCGACTGAACACACGGCGTGTATTTCCTTCATAAACCATGTAACGCTCTTCGTCGTTCAGGTTGACCGTGGCTTGCACATAGCGCTTGGTATCGTCAAAGTAGTTGCCAGTTTCGGGGTCAATACCACGCACCGCACCGATCATCTCCGAAGCAAACAAAATATTTTTAACAGGGATGACGCGTGTGAGTAAGTCAATGCCAGGCTGGTGATACACGCAGGTATCAAAGTAAATATTGTTGAGCAAATGGTCTTGGAGCAAAGGCTTTTTCAATTCTTGTGCCAAACCTCTGAAGCGTCCCCAGTGGTAAGGCACTGCGCCACCGCCGTGCGGAATGAGGAACTTCAAGGTCGGAAAGTCTTTGAATAAGTCACATGTCAAAAACTGCATGAATGCGGTGGTGTCTGCATTCAAATGATGCGCACCTGTGGTGTGAAAACATGCATTGCAACTGGTGGAGACATGCACCATGGCGGGTATGTCGTACTCCACCATTTTTTCGTAAATGGGATACCAAGACTTATCGCTCAACGGCGGTGACGTCCAGTGACCGCCCGACGGATCAGGATTGAGGTTGATCCCCACGTTGCCATACTCGTTGACACATTTTTCTAATTCTGGAATACAGGTGGCTGGGTCCACGCCAGGGGACTGGGGCAGCATGGCGGCAGGCACAAAGTTATTGGGGAAGAGTTGTGCAACACGAAAGCACAGTTCATTACAAATGGCGGCCCACGTAGAAGAGACTTGAAAGTCACCGATGTGGTGCGCCATAAAACTGGCACGCGGGCTAAAGATGGTGATGTCAGACCCACGCTCTTTCATTTTAGCGAGTTGGTTGGTCTCTATGGTTTCGCGCAGTTCGTCGTCGCTGATTTTGAGGTCGCTGGCTTTGGGCATCATCGACGGGTCTTTGATGCCTGCGATTTGGCGGTTACGCCAATCTTCTAGCGCCTTAGGCGCTGTGGTGTAGTGGCCATGGACGTCGATGATGAGGGGGTTGGATTGGCTCATAAGTGATGTCTAGTTTTAAATGTTGAAAAAATTAACGCCCTGCCCACACTGCGTGCGGAACCATCACTTCACCCCGCATCAGCAATCTGGCTGTGCGCAGCAATGCGGCTTTGGTGACGTTTTGGGGGTTGTTCGGGTCTGTTTCTAAAGCTACGCTGAATTCGCCAGTGGGGTGCTCTACCGATACATGCTGTGTAGCACCGGGCTGCATGACTGCGACGCCGTCGCATACTGACCCCTTCAACACACAAGCTGTTCCCACCGTGACCGCCGCTAACACACCGATCGCGTCATGGCAAACATGGGGAATAAAAGAGCGCGTAGTGATAGAACCACCATCTCTGGGCGGCGCAATCAAGGTCATCTTGGGGTAGTTTTTTTGCGCGACATCGCCTAGTCCCATCTTCAATGAGATTTGTAAGCGCAGCGCCTCAATACGTTTTTTAAGGTCATCGTCTGCATTGAGTTCAGCTGCTGACTCATACCCCGTGCGACCTAGGTCGCTGGCTTTGAAGACAACCAAAGGCATGCCGTTGTCTATGCAGGTAACGTCCAATGTGAAAGGTGCAAAGCCTTCGCCAGTCACGGTGATGGTGTCTTTCACTTGTCCAGTGGGAAGCAAGGAAGAACACACAGAACCCGCAGTATCAAGAAAGTTGATAGTAATAGGTGCTGAACTACCAGGCGCGCCGTCAATGCGGGCGTCGCCTGCGTATTCGACATAACGTTTGCCTGAGGCAGTTTCTTTACTTGCATTACCGCCATTGGTCGCAGTTTGCAAAGGCGTTTGCACCGAAATGTCACACGCCATATCGGTATTGAGCGTCAAAACGCGAAAGGTGCTGGTATCGCCCTGCGCTTGCACCAAACCGGTTTCAAGCGCAAAGGGCACGACGCCGGCCAACATATTGCCGCAATTAGGTGTGGTGTCAACCGAGTCTTTGTCGGGTTGCAGTTGGGCAAACAAGAAATCGATATCCACGCCAGGTTGGGTGCTCTTGCGCACGATGGCGACTTTACTGGTGAGCGGATGCGCTCCGCCTAAACCATCGATTTGCCGCTTGTCTGGCGAGCCCATCACCGACAAAAGCACGCGGTCCCGTGTAGCTTTATCGGATGGCAAATCAGATTCTTTGAAAAATGGACCCTTAGAGGTTCCGCCGCGCATGAATAGACAAGGAATAGGCGTTTGCATGGGCTATATTTTGGGGCAAATAGCCAATGATCCTAGCTTAAACAGCCACTGAAAAAACCAATAGACATAAGTATCTCGTGCATTGTTGAAAAGTACCGCCTAAATGCGCGACACTAGTGAGTGTTATTCCCTTAGTAGATCCAAATTGCCATGTTAAAAACAAAAAAAGCCCTGATTCAGCATTTGCAAGAGGAGGTTTACTGCCACCTAGGCGTTTCTAAAATTGCAGGAATTGGCGTATTTGCCTTACGCCAAATCCCCAAAGGCATCAATCCACTGCGCAGCTGGCTACCAACCAAAGAGCTCTCTATTACAGTCGACGAGCTCAATAAACTTCCAACTCCTGTTCGCAAGCATGTTCAAATGTTTTGCTTTGTGAACAACAAAAAGAAAAAGGTGGATGTGCCAGTTTTCGGCATGAACGCCGCGAACATGTCTGTTTATCTAAACCACTCCAAAAAGCCCAGCCTGAAATTCACCAAGGTGGGAGAACTGGTTTCACTCAGAAAAATTCATGCGGGTGAAGAACTCACCATTGACTACGACAAAAGTTTTGGCGAAAAGCACGTTTTTAAATAAACGTGCTGCCCTTAATCGCCGAAATTAATCCTCGTTAGAGGCTTGCGCTGGCGCTGCTGGGGTGGGTGGTGGGGCCTTGACCAAGATATGGGGTGTCTGGCGATAAATTTGGTTCAACTGCTCAGGACTGAAATCTACATGCAAAGGTGATGTGGGATCTAACACAATGTCGTGGTCCAAGTCAGTCAAGGCGATGGCATATATAGGCTCGTAATCGGTGACGAACAAAGCTTTGTAACCGTAATCATCTACAGGGCCTAGGTTGTAATACTTGTAGCCGTTTTTGGCAGCCCACTTAGACGCTAACAGACAAGCGTAAATACCAGGTGATCGGTTTTTATAGTCACGGTTCCACTGGCAGAAACTACCGTAGACCTGGTCGTACTTAGGCAAAAGCACCGACACATCGGTCAAGACCAACTCACCTTCGCTGTCATGCACTTGCAAGATCAGCACATCCAAGGTTTGGATGTAATCTAAAAAACCTTCAATTTCGCGGTCGTCAATTTCGTAGGCCTCGAAATGTTCGCCGCCCATGACAAATAAGTCTTCTAGGGTCAACGCACTTCCAGGAACTACCGACTCGGTATAACTAAAAGTTTTATACATTTTCTCGAGTTCGCGAAATTTGCGCTCCCGGCGTGGTTCAGTCCAGAAGTTTTCGTCGGACACATGGACTAAACCGTATTTGTCATTGATGGGCACACCAAACTGGCTATCGGGTGGCAATGCATAAACCACAAAAGGACGAGGCGCTTGGGCCATCATTTCGTGCGACACATCAATATAGGGGCACAAGGCATCCCAACGGCTGGTGTAGTAGTGGATATCGTTGTGGTGACTGTCTACGCACAAATTGTCTAAGGTCCAAGTTTGGCAGCCAACTTGTTGAACTTCTGGAACCGTTTCCTCATGGGAAAGGATAGAAGGTGCTTCGTGATGCTCCGATAACTCGGGCATGCGTAGTGCCATAGAACCGCTCATTTTTGTACTTCCTTCTTCAAGGGCTGTGCTGGTAATTTCCTCAACTCAAAGTAACCCGTGTCTATTTCGTAGTTACTTTTTAAAAAGGCTGAGTCTGATTTGATGTGCTTCTTTATGCCAGATGCCATAGCGGACAAATGTTTGGATGCAACGCTTTTGGGTGAAGCGAGTTGCTCCACGTACTCCGGCATGATGGGGCACTCCACATCGAAATAGAAAGTCTGCGATTTGGGGTTGAAAGAAAGGGGGTACAGCTTGCAAGAGAAGGGCTTCTCGTCCCCCAAAACACATCCCTTTGGGCCCAAGTGTTCACAGTGGCCGTTCATACAAAGCTGCCCATGCTTTAATTTTTCTTTGGCTGTCAGAGTTATTTCCAACTCTGGGTATCCCGGATCAACGTGACAACATCTTTGGCACTGAGCACAATTTTCAAAGGGCACGAAAGCCCCATTCGAAAAAATTTATACACTGAGCGTTACTCAGACGTACCATAAGAAACTATCCCTTTTACGTTTTTATATCTGATATTTTAATCGTCAACAAACAGACAAGAGTTTAATCAAAAAACCAGCGCTTACAAAAACTTTCCGCGAACTGCTAATTCACGAATTGGCTTACGTGGATTAGGCGACTCTCTTTCGCGTAATGCATCAGGTAAAACACTAGGGTCTCCGCGTTTACCAATTGCAACAAGCGCATGCAATTGATGATCATTTGGGAGATTGATTGCAGCAGAAGCCTTTTCAAAGTCGATGCCTCCCATTGCATGCGAATACCATCCAGAGAATGTGGCCTGAATTGCCAAACATGCCCAGGCAGCACCTGTATCAAATGTGTGGGCACCATTGGGTACAAGTGCTTGAGCACCGGGCGGCATACTTAGTTTGAAGGAGGTCACAGCAACCAAAGCGGCAGCCTTGGGCGCCCATTGCTGATTGGCAGCGTTCATGCTTTCAGCCAAAGGTTGAAAGAGAGAATCACCTCTCAGAGCATAAGCAAACCGCCAAGGTTGCGCGTTAAAGGACGAAGGTGCCCATCGTGCAGCTTCCAGTATGGTCAAAAGTTCGTCTTCTGTGATTGCATCGTTTGAAAAAGATCTAGGAGACCAACGATCAGTAAATACAGAATGGATGGGATGGTCGGCTTTACGTTTATTTTCAATGGGGAAATTTGACATTTTGACTTTCTTAAAAATTCAAGTTACGCACTATACATAAGTTGCCACATCCTAAATGGCGTTAACGGCATTTGCAGGCGCGAACTCAGTTGCGATTTTCCATGGCGTGCTAGAGCATCAGCAACCGCATTCACTACCGCAGGTGTTGCACCAATCGTTCCTAATTCACCAACACCTTTGACACCCAATACATTGTTCTTACATGGAATGCTGGAGTCCATATGGGTAGAAAACATTTGTGGCATCACATCCGCATGTGCAAGCGCATAGTCCATCAAACTACCAGTGAGCAGTTGACCGGTTTCTTCGTCATAAACCACTTGTTCTAACAACGCTTGGCCAATACCTTGCACCGCACCGCCATCTAACTGACCACGAACAATGGTGGGATTGATGACACGACCCACATCATTCATCGAGGTGTAAGCCACGACGCCCACAGCGCCAGTTTGCGGATCGAGTTCGACCTCACACACATGGCAACCATTTGGCCAAGTGGGTCCATTAGCCGTGGTGGTCGATTGCAACTCAATCCGTTTAGTGGGTTGTTTAGCAGCCAAGGCTGCCAAACTTATTTTGAGGTCTGTTCCAGCCACCAAAAACTCACCGCCTGCGTAATGCAAATCTTGGGCAGAGGCTTCCAAGGCTTCGGCAGCCAACTCTTTGGCTTTGTCCAAGGTTTTTTCTGCACCCACATGCACTGCAGAACCACCTGTAAATATAGAGCGTGAGCCAGCGCTTCCAAAACCGTTGCTTTGGTCGGTATCACCCATATGGATACGCACTTGGGACAAAGGGACGCCAAAGACATCAACCACCAATTGCGCTAAAGAAGTTGCTATACCCTGCCCCATAGCATTCACAGCTGTGTACACCTCAATCACCCCATCGTCCAAGACTTTGACTTGCACGTTTTCTTCTAAAGCGTTGCCGCCGGTCCACTCTAAGAAGGTGGCGATGCCTAAACCGCGCCAGAGTCCTTTGCTCGCAGATGCCTTGGCTCGGGCTTCAAAGCCATTCCAATCCGCTTTCTCAATGCCTTGGTTCATGATGGACTCAAAGTTACCCGTGTCATAGGTTTGTCCCATGCGATTTTTGTAGGGCATTTGTTGCGGTTGTACAAAATTTTGGCGACGTAAGGCAATGCGGTCGATGCCTGATTGGCGCGCCGCCTCATCCATCAGACGCTCGATGTTATAAATCGCTTCAGGACGACCTGCGCCACGGTAAGCACCCGTTGTTGCGGTATTGGTCATCACGCCCGTGAAATGGAAATCGATGAGTGGAATGTCATACACACTGGTTTGCACCCACGGGCCGATCAGCAATTGAATCGCGATGCCAGTCATAGTGGGATATGCGCCCACATTGGCCAAGGTATCGATACGCAAGCCCAGAATTTTTCCCTTGGCGTCTATCGCAAGCGATGCTTTGCTAGAAATATCGCGCCCATGTGCACTGCTCAAAAACTCTTCGCTGCGGTCTGCAATCCATTTGACAGGTTTTTGCAAGTGATGGGCAGCATATGCCACCACCACGTCTTCAGGGTAGGCTCCCGTTTTCATACCAAAGCCGCCACCGACATCACCCACGATGACGCGCACCTTCTCTGTTGGTAAACCTAGCAAGTCACAAACCAACGTGCGAACACCCGTTGGCATTTGGCTGCTGATACGGATGAGTAAACGTCCACCTTCTGTGTACGCCAAGATACTACGTGGCTCAATCGTCACGGCCATCAAACGTTGGTTATGGATATCTAAAGACACCACATGGGCTGCTTGTGCAAAAGCTTTCTCGGTTGCAGCAGCATCGCCATAACGCGTTTCGGCAACACGGTTATCAGGCGCATCGCTCAACAGCGGGGCGCCCGGTTGGAGTGCATCGTCAAACGTCACTGCACAAGGCAACTCTTCAAATTCAACTGCAATCGCCTCCATGGCATTGCGTGCTTGTTCTTGGGTATCGGCTACTACCGCCGCGATAGCTTCACCGGCGTAACGCACGCGGTCGGTCGCCAAAATGCGGCGATCAGCTGATGCTGCAGCTGATCCATCAGCGCGGGTGAAGTTAATGGGGCGCGGCATGGGCTTCATGCCAGCGTCAGCCAGCTCTTTTCCAGTCACCACCAAATGCACCCCTGGCATCGATTTGGCTGCCGAGGTGTCGATTCGCACAATGCGTGCATGTGCATAGGGCGATCTAAAAAAACAAATATGGGTTTGCCCTAACGGTGCGACATCACTGGTGTAGATACCAGCGCCTTTAAGCAATTGGTCATCCTCTAACCGTTGAACTTCTTGCCCGCTTCCAAAACGCGTTGTCATCGTATCCAAGTGCATTTCTCCTGAGTGACCAAAATAATAATTCAGTGTATCGCCATCAAAAGCGTCTCGCTTGTTGGTTATCGCTTCTCGCTTGTGCATGTTGCACACACGACAGCCTGATTTCAATACAACACGATAATTCGCAAAGTATCTCTTAAACAAAGGAACTTCGTATGTCACACCTCACTCTCGATCAAGCTACCAAAATTTTGCAAGGCGCAAGACAAGCTGCGCGTGCTGCTAATTACAAACCCATGGGCATTGCCGTGTTGGACGCTTCTGGACAATTGGTAGCCTTTGAACGCGAAGACGGCGCCAGCATGTTTCGCTTTGATATCGCACGTGCAAAAGCTTGGGGGGCTGTGGGCTTTGGTGCCTCTAGCCGTGTTTTAGCCGAACGCGCTAAGGACAACCCTAACTTCTTTGTTTCCTTATCCGCAACGGCTGAAGGTAAGTTTCTACCCCAACCAGGTGCTGTTCTTATTAAAGATGCAGCAGGCCATATCTTGGGTGCCGCTGGTGCCAGTGGTGGAACAGGTGACGAAGACGAATTGATTTGCGCCGCCGGTGTTAAAGCAGCCGGTTTAGTTGCTGGTTAATACAAAGCTATGACAAAAAAATCCGGATCGACTTTGCCCATAGTCGGCATCTACGGGCTCGGCATCATGGGTGGCACCATGGCCGAGACACTTTTAGACCATGGCTACACAGTCTGCGGATTTGACATCGACGCTAAAGCCAAAACCCGTTTTAAAAAATATGGCGGTCAATTTCTGTCCCATGCCAGCGATGTAGCGGCCCGCGCAGACATCGTGATTGTTTCTGTATCCACCTCCAAAGCGTTGGAGCAAGTGACACAGGCCATCGTCGAAGGCCAACACACCAGAAAAGCAAAAACACCACCCATCGTTATTGAAACCAGCACGCTGACAATGGCAGATAAAAACTTATTTGCCAAAACGCTCAAAAGCGCCCGCATTGCTGCACTCGATTGCCCCATCAGTGGCACGGCGGTTCGCATTCAAGACAGAGCTTGGACTATTTTTGCCAGCGGCCCACAAACTGCTTACAAAAAAGCCTTGCCTGTTTTAGAAGTCTTTACCGATAACGTTCCGTATGTAGGAGTTTTTGGTAATGGCACCAAACTGAAGTTCTCTGCCAACCATTTGGTAGCCATTTACAACGTGGCCTACGCAGAATCGGTCGCACTGGCACGCAAGATGGGATTAGATCCTCAAGAGGTACTCAAACTATTTGGTAACAGTCCGGTACTTGGCACTGGCGTCATGCGTCTGCGCATGGACATGATGGCAAAGCGCAAATACAGCCCGCCCACGATGAAAGTCGAGGTTTGGCAGAAAGACATGGAAGTCATCGGACAGATGGCCAAATCGGTCGACTGCCCCACCCCACTCTTTCAAGCCTGCGCGGCTATCTACACCGCCGCCATGGCACAAGGCCTCTCGCAAGAAGACACTGCCTCTACCGCAGAGGTATTTGCCAAGATGGCGGGCATCCCCTAGTTTTATTTGGCTTTACGTGCTTTTTTCTTGGCGGCTTTTTCTAGCGCCTCGATGATGGGCAACTCGTCGCGCACAGCTTTGTAAGCGTCGAGTGCGGCAGGTCCGCCACAGTAGAGAAAAGAGTGCAAGATCAGCTCGCGTATTTCTTCACGCGTCACCCCGTTACGGATAGCACCACGCAAATGGATCTTGATTTCTGCGGGACGGTTGAGCGCAATACACATCGACAGGGTCATCAAGCTGCGGTCACGCAATGACAGACCTGGACGCGTCCACACCGTGCCCCAAGCGAACTCGGTCGCCAAATCTTGAAATGGCATATTCAAATCATCGGCGTTTTTAAATGAGCGTTCGACATAGTCTTCGCCCAGCACTTTTTTACGCATGGCGAGACCAGCCTGAAATGCAGGCGATCTAGATTTGCTTGTTTTTTTAGTTGGTTTGGTGGCCATGTTATTTCCCTAGTCGGCTTTGATATTGGCAGATTTAACAACAGCGCCCCATTTATTCATCTCCGCCTTCACATAAGCGGCGAATTGCTCCGGAGTGTCACCTACTGGAATTGCGCCTTGTAGGTTGAGCGTGTCAGCGACGTCTTTTTGTTTCAAGATGTCGACAATCTCTTTGTTCAAACGTGCAACGATATCTTTAGGCGTTTTGGCGGGCGCCAACATACCAGCCCAAGAGTAGGCTTCAAAGCCAGGCACGCCAGACTCAGAAAGCGTTGGAATGTCAGGCAATGAAGGAACCCGCTTAGCACTGCCCATCGCAATCGCATTGACTTGGCCCGACTTCACTTGTGGAAGCACAGAAGGAATGCTGGCAAACATCATTTGCACTTGTCCTGCTACCAAGTCGGCCATCGCTGGGCCTTGACCTTTGTAGGGAACATGCACAGTTTGGACATTGGCCATGGAATTGAGTAACTCACCCGCTAAATGCGCCGAGTTGCCACTTCCTGGAGTGGCATAGAAGATTTGCTTGGGCTTAGCCTTTGCCAAATTAATCAACTCTTGGGTGGTCTTGGCAGGCACAGAAGGGTGAGCAACCAAGATCAGCGGAAAGATCACCATGTTAGTAATGTGTGAAAAATCTTTGATGGGGTCATAAGGAAGCTTGTCATACAAACTCGGGTTCACCGCCATCGGACCCGCGGCTGCGACACCAATGGTGTACCCATCAGGCGGTGCTTGCATCAGTGCTTGCAGGCCCACAATGCCGTTGGCGCCAGCGCGGTTATCCACCACTACTTGTTGGCCCAATCGCTCGGTCAACTTTTGGGCAATGATGCGCCCAATTACGTCGTTTCCACCGCCTGGTGGGAAAGGCACGATCAAGCGAATAGATTTGTTCGGATAGCCCTGTGCTTGGGCACTGGGCACCAATGCACTCACAAAACCCAAAACCAGCAGGGCTGGTACCAGTAACTTTTTCAACATTTGCGTCTCCATTATTTATGTGTCCGTATCTTAATACTTGCACCAGCCCTTCTAGCTTGTTTGCGTTGATTGCCTGCGCGATGGCGGTCTATGGCATAGTCACGGCCATTAGTGTGTATTTAATAAGTTGGGAAAAATGACTGACGAGCAAACACTTCAATTCGTGCAAACCAGCGCACTCGCGCTGGGATTGCCTGCCGATGAGGCGCGGGTTGCGCGAGTCGCAGCGCATTTCAAACGCACAGAGGCCATGGCCCAGTTACTCGACCAAGTGGACTACCCCGTCGATCTGGAAATTGCCGAAATTTATTGCCCTAAGCCAATAGCGTCATGAGTTTGCATAATCTTTCTAGCACGGAAATCACCCATGGAATTTCCAAGGGCAGTTTTAGCGCAAGCGAAGTGCTGCAATCTAGTTTGGATCGCATTGAAGCTACCGACCAAAAAGTCAATGCGTTTACTGCCAAACATGTAGATCGTGCGATACAAAAAGCGCAATCTATTGATGCTTTACGTGCCTCTGGCGCTTCACTACCGGCATTAGCGGGTGTGCCATTTGCCGTTAAAAACCTATTCGATGTTGAAGGCCAAGTCACTTTGGCAGGCTCTATCGTCAACCGCCATCACGCTCCTGCCAAGCAAGACGCTTTTTTGATCGAACGAATGGCAGCGGCCGGTGCCGTCTTGGTCGGCTCACTCAATATGGACGAGTTTGCATATGGCTTC
>SYDB01000080.1 GCA_005786815.1 Burkholderiales bacterium | reverse complement strand
TGACGGATCCGTCAGGGCGCTGAATAGATTGTGAAGTGCTCATTGTTTTCTCTCAAAGTTTGGAGTTGTCTAAGTGACAAAAGATTACTGTTACGACAGTGCTTATCCATTAAGATAAATCAACAGAAGTCTCTGCGAATATTTCTTTTTTCACAATTGGGGTTAACTATGGCAACTGCAAAAAAACATACCAAGGTCGGTGTGATTGGTCTTGGCATCATGGGCTCGTCTATCTCCTCAAATCTACAAAAATCTGGTTTTGATGTCTATGGAGTAGATCTCAATGCCGGTACCCGTAAAAAAATGAAGCCCCTTTTGTCTCAGGTACATGCAGACGCGGCTGGCATTTTGACGCATTCTCAAAAAATCATTTCTTCATTGCCTTCTACGAAAGCCTTGTTGCAAACCTGCCAGGCTTTGTGCGAATCTAAGGTGACATACAAAATAAAGGGTACGCCTATCTTGGTAGAGACCAGTACCTTGCCATTAAAAGACAAACTGGCAGCGCGAGACATTTTGTTATCAGGCGGTATTCATATGATTGATGCGCCGCTTTCGGGAACCGGTGCACAAGCCAAAACAAAAGACCTCAGCATTTATGCCAGCGGGGATGCGAAAGATGTGCGTGCTTTCAGTGCCATATTCGAAGGATTTTCACGCAAACATAATTTTGTTGGAGAATTTGGCAACGGTATGAAAATTAAACTAGTGGCCAATCTACTGGTGGCTATTCATAATGTCTCAACCGCTGAGGCAATTTTGTTTGGAAAAAAATTAGGTCTCAACACCAAAAACTTAGTGCGTTTAGTGGAAGATGGCGCAGGTGGATCGCGCATGTTCCAAGTACGTGGCCCCATGATGGTTGCTAAAACATGGAGCCAAGCCACCATGAAAAACGAAGTCTGGCAAAAAGACATGTCCATCATTTACCAAGCCTTAGATGACCTTGATGTGCCAGCACCGTTGTTCACGGCTTGCATACCTATCTATAAGGCCGCCATGTCACAGGGACATGCTTTGCATGACACAGCCGCTGTCTATGCAGTGCTCGAGCAAATGGCAGGCGAGGCTTGAGCCTCTTAAATCTTTCCTAAGGCTGCCAACACACGCTGCGGCGTGAAGGGTTGCACGCTCACGTTCGCGTTGAGCGGCGCTAGTGCGTCGTTGATGGCATTCATCACCGCGCCAGGGGCACCAGCGGTGCCGGCTTCTCCTGCACCTTTTGCGCCAAGCTCTGACGTTTTAGTGGGCGTTTGCACATGGGCAATGATCATGTCGGGCATCTCGCCCGCCATCGGAACCAGATAATCTGCCATTGAACCGTTCAACAGCTGTCCTTCCTCGCTGTAGATGCATTCTTCAAACATGGCGCCACCAATACCTTGGACAATGCCGCCGCGTATTTGCTCATCGACCAGCATGGGGTTAATCACTGTGCCGCAGTCTTCTACGCACCAATGCTTAAGAAGTTTGACAAAACCCGTTTCGGTATCTACTTCTACATAGGACGCTTGAATGCCGTTGGTGAATGTAAAGCCGTATTCGCGTGGCGTGTAGTGGCGCGTCACCGTGAGCTCAGATTGGAAATCCATGGGCAAGGTGTCGGGTCTAAAGTAAGCAACGCGTCCCACTTCACTGATGGGCATATGTTCTGTGCCAGTGAGCTTATCGATCACCACACCATTGACCAAGTCGAGAGTCGCTACGTCAATTTTCAAAATGGCAGCGGCAACATCCAAGATGTGTGAGCGCAGCACCTTGCCAGCTTGTAAGACAGCTTCTCCACCAATGCCTGCACCGCGCGATGCCCACGTGCCACCACCGTAAGGCGTGACAGCTGTGTCACCAGTGATCACACGGACGTTTTCAACTTTCACACCAACAGCAGTCGCTGCGATTTGCGTGAAGATGGCTTCAGTGCCTTGACCTTGCTCCGTGACGCTCACCAATACATTGACCATTCCCGCAGGATCCAGGCGAATCGTTGCGCCATCTTGTGCAGAAATACGTGCACCGCCAACGCCGTAAAAAGCAGGGGAGGGGTTGGTGACTTCAATCATGGCGGCAAGTCCAATGCCGCGGTAAATGCCTTTGGCGCGCAGCGCTTGCTGCTCTTTGCGCAGTTCTGGGTAATCCATCAAGGCCAGTAATTTATCTAGGCACTGGTGGTGCGAAAGTTTTTCAAACTTCACGCCAGAAGGGAATGTGTAGGGATAAGCATCGTCAGCGATTAAATTTCTGCGTCTGAAATCGGCTGGGTCCATGCCAATTTTTCTGGCAGCTTCATCCACAATGCCTTCGGTCACAGCCATGGCAATCGGCTGTCCCACAGCGCGGTATTGGCAAGTCACATTTTTATTGGTGAATACGACATCTAATTTGGCTTTGTAGTGCTTGTGCTTATAAGGTCCACCGGTCAAATTAACCACTTGATTGCCCTCAATGCCGCTTGTGCGTGGATAGACTGAATATGGGCCAATACCTGTTAAGTCCACCATATCAAAGGCAATGATGTCGCCTTGTTGGGTGCAAGCCAGTTTGATTTTGACTTTGTGTTCGCGTGCATGGATATCGGTCAAAAACGATTCGATGCGATCAGCCGCAAATTTCACAGGGCGTTTGAGCATGACTGCGATAGCCACGGTCGCCATTTCATCCGCATACACGTGAACTTTGATGCCAAATGATCCACCAACATCTTTACAGATGACCCGCACATTCGATTCAGGGATATTCAAGTGGCGTGAAAAGATATCTTGCATCATGTTGGGCGCTTGTGTGCCCTGATACACAGTCAGCATATTGTCGGCGGGGTTATAGTCCGCCAAGACGCCGCGGGGCTCGTTGGTCACGCCAGTGTGGCGGCTGAACTCATACACTTTTTCAACGACGACATCTGCTTTTGAAAACGCATCTTCAAATCCATCGGTTACCAATTCACGGTTAAAGCACTTGTTGTCACCCAAATCGGGGTGGATGACGACTTTGCCGTCCAATGAAGCTTGCATATCTGTGACAGCAGGCAATACATCCCAATCCGCCACCACATGGTCTAAAGCGTCTTCCGCCTGCCTGCGTGTTTGTGCAACGATGGCCGCTACGGCTTCGCCTTGCCAACACGCTCTCTCAGGTGCTATGGCGTATTGCGGGGCAGAACGGATGCCCTTGAGGTGTCCTAAAACACCAACCCATGGCGTACAAAACTGGGCTACATCATGGCCATCAAAGACCGCAACTACGCCAGGTTGTTTGCGCGCCTGAGACAAATCTAAATGTTTGATGCGTGCGTGCGCGTGGGGGCTTCTAAAGTACACCACATGCACCAATCGCGGTAAGCGTATGTCGTCTAAATACGTACCACGGCCTTCAAGCAACTTTTTTGCGCCCGA
>SYDB01000079.1 GCA_005786815.1 Burkholderiales bacterium | reverse complement strand
TTGTTGGTATCGCGCCGAGAAGGCCGAATGATCCGCCGTTATGCGCATCTTTCGACCGGTAACTACAACCCGAAAACAGCCAAGCTCTATACCGACATAAGCCACTTGACCAGCGACGCCAAGATCACCCAAGATGTAGAGACTGTTTTTAATTTGCTGGCAAATCAAAGCAAGATCCCTAGGCTCAACAAGCTCATGCTTGCGCCATTCCATTTGCAAAAGAATCTGATTGAGTTGACCAAACAGACGGCACAAGCGGCACACGAAGGCCAAAAGTGCCGCATCATATTGAAGATGAATACCTTGACAGACGAGAGCTTGATGGAAGCTTTGGTGCATGCAGGGCAAGCTGGTGTGCAAGTCGATCTGATTATTCGTGGCGCTTGTATGTTGCCTGCGCAAAGACCAGGTGTTACTGACAACATACGCGTGCGTTCTGTGATTGGACGGTTTTTAGAGCATTCGCGCGTATTTTATTTTTCAGCGGGCAAACATGAGTCTTTGTATTTGTCCAGTGCTGATTGGATGAATCGCAATATGTTGCGCCGTGTGGAATTGGCTTGGCCGGTGGAAGATCCCAAGCTACGCCAACGCATATTTAACGAATGTCTACAAACCTATCTACAAGACTGTGTAGATGCTTGGGTGATGAATGCCACTGGACAATATGTCAAAGCAACACCACCTAAATCACGCAGCGCAACGCCCAAGGTTTATACAAGTGCCCAGCAACAACTTGTGGCGTTGTATGGCGGATCTAAAAATTAAGCAGGTTGTTTGACGCGGGCAGCTTGCGTGAAAGCAAATGCCCAAGGCGTCTTTTGCCAAGAAATAACTTCTTGGCGTAATAAATGAACAGACTGCGGATAACTTTCTATCCAATCAGCATCTGCTTCTAAGGTAAATGTTTGTGTTTTGTCATTGCAGAAAAATTCCAAGCCAGCTTGGTCTGGATTTTTACGGGCATGGCACAAAATAACCGCTAAGCGCAACGCGATGAGCATTTTGATGAATTCAGCTTCCTCAAAATCTGCTTCTAATTTTCTTAACTTACCGCGATGCCCTAAAACAAGCAGACTCAAGCGTTGCAACTCTTGCATGCTAAAGCCCAGCAAGTCTGCATTTTCCAAAATATAGGCGCCGTGTTTGTGGTAATCGCTATGTGAGATCGTAAAACCCACCTCATGCATTGCAGCTGCCCAACTGAGTTTGCGTTTAAGTCGCTGCACCAAATGGTTTTCGTGCTCGGAGTTCGCAATGGCTTTGCTAAATAACTGCAAGGCAACGCGGCTCACACGTTGGCTTTGCGTGTGGTCAACCGCAAACTTTTGTGCCAAACGTTGGACAGAAATATCACGCACATCGGTGGCTTGGTCGTCGCGCTCCACCATTTCGAATAAGACGCCTTGACGCAAAGCACCTTGCGCAACTTGGAGGGTTTCAATATCTAGCAGCTGCATCAAAGCACGCAACACACTGGCGCCGCCACCAATCACTGCGCGACGGTCCTCTTTTAAACCTTGAAACCGCAGATGGTCCACATGGCCAGCACGCACCAATTGTTTGATGAGCCAGTTCATGCCGTCGATGCTGACTTCTCCTGCTGGCCAACCCTCGGCTTGTAAAACATCTGCAACAGCACCAACCGTTCCAGATGCACCATAGGCGGTGTCCCATTGAGAGCGGGGGTATTTTTCAAGCGCTTCTTCTAACACAGCTTTGGCCGCAATCTCGCCTTTGGAGAAGGCCTGTTCGGTTAATGCGCCATCCGAAAAATATTTCATTGACCAAGCCACGCTGCCTACGCGGAATGAGCCAGTGACATGGGCTTGCAAGTTTTGCCCAAGTACTAGCTCGGTAGATCGTCCGCCAATGTCTATCACCAAACGACGCTTATGGTCTGTAGGCAATAGGTGAGAAACCCCTTGGTAGATCAAGCGCGCTTCTTCGCTGCCAGAAATAATTTCAATCGGAAAACCTAATATGTCACGCCCGCGTTTGATAAAGGCTTCGCGGTTCTTGGCTTCGCGCAGTGTTTGGGTAGCGACCACACGCACCTGTGATTTTTGAAAACCAGCGATGCGCTCTGCAAAGCGGGCCAAGCATTCCCAACCGCGCACCATCGATTCTTGCGAGAGGTTTCTGTTTTCATCGAAGCCACTGCCTTGGCGTACTGTCTCTTTGAGATATTCGATGCGTTGAATTTGACCGTGTTCGTAACGACCGATTTCTAATCTAAAACTATTGGAGCCTAAATCGATGGCTGCCAATAAAGTGCCTTGCTTCATATTTTGATGGTACTGTGATCCAGTGACAATTTTGTGTCGATTCTAGAGGCTCTCAAACCGTTACGCGGAGCTACAACCTGAGGGCATTGATAAACTGAGTCCTATGCAATCTTCCTTAGCACTTTGTAACCTTCGCGTCATCGAACTTGGGCAACTGATCGCTGGCCCATTTGCTGCTAAAACTCTGGCTGATTTTGGTGCGGACGTCATCAAAATAGAACCTCCTAATTCTGGAGATCCTCTACGCAAATGGCGCTTACTCAAAGACGGCACTTCGGTGTGGTGGCAAATCCAATCGCGTAACAAACGCTCGATCGCCCTAGATTTAAAACAAACCGAGGCACAAGACATCGTTCGGCAACTCATCAAAGATGCCGATGTCTTGATAGAAAACTTTCGCCCTGGTGCTATGGAAGGCTGGGGTTTGGGTCCAGATGAATTGCTTGCGCTCAACCCAAAGCTCATCATGCTGCGCATCAGCGGTTACGGTCAAACAGGCCCTTACCGCGACAAGCCTGGCTTTGGCGTGGTGGCCGAAGCCATGAGCGGATTGCGCCATCTCACGGCCGAGCCCGGTCGTGTGCCCGTGCGTGTAGGTGTGAGCATTGGTGACACCTTGGCATCACTACATGGCGTGATTGGTATCTTGCTAGCTTTGCATGAAAGACACACCAGCGGTAAGGGGCAGGTGATCGACGTCGCTTTATATGAAGCGGTATTTAATTGCATGGAAAGTTTGTTGCCAGAGTTCAGCGCGTTTGGTGCGATACGTGAAGCTGCCGGTAGCGCTTTGCCTGGCATCGCGCCTAGTAATGCCTATAAATGCCAAGACGGTGGTTATGTGCTGATAGCCGGCAATGGCGACAGTATTTTTAAACGGCTCATGCACACCATGGGGCGAGATGATTTAGGCCTAGACGCGGATCTTGCAGACAACGCTGGCCGCGTGAAGCGCGTAGAAGAAATTGATGCTGCTATTGGCGTATGGACCGCAACACTTTCTGTAGCGCAAGTGCTAGAACTACTAGATGCTGCCAGTGT
>SYDB01000078.1 GCA_005786815.1 Burkholderiales bacterium | reverse complement strand
TTTTGAACCATGACGGTTTGCGCACCTTCGCGATTCAGTGTCTCGATGATGGCGCCAAGATTGAGCGCATCGTCTTTGACACGAAAAATGCCCATGCCGCCCATACCGTCCAAGGGCTTCAAAATAATATCGCGGTGCACGGCATGAAAAGCTCGAACGGCCTGCGCATCGCGCGTCACCAAAGTCGGGCTGATAAATTGCGCGAACTCCAATATGGCGAGTTTTTCTGGATGGTTGCGCAGCGCACTGGGTTTGTTAAAAACTTTCGCGCCTTCGCGTTCTGCTTGTTCTAACAAATGCGTGGCGTAAAAATATTCGCTGTCAAACGGCGGGTCTTTGCGCATCACCACCGCATCAAAACTATGCAAAACACGGTCGGCATGCACGCCCTGCACTTCAAACCAAGTATCTTGAGCACCTGTGAGGTGCACTTGCTCAACTTGGGCATTCACCGCTTGACCACTTTGCCAAACCAAATGGTGGGGTTCACACGCAAAAATTTGGTGGCCGCGTTTTTGCGCCTCTCGCATCATCGCAAACGTGGTGTCTTTGTAAATCTTGAAAGACGCCAGCGGGTCGGCAATGAAAAGTATGTGCATAGCTTAAATTTCAATCTTGCTACCCAACTCCACCACAGAGTTGCTAGGCAAATTCAAGAAGTTCGCCGCTGAGCTGGCGTTTAAATGCATTTGCGCAAACATTTTTTCACGCCATTGCGACATGCCACCGCCCACGGTAGGAACAATGCTGTCACGCGACAAGAAATAACTGGTGCTCATCGGGTTGATTTCGCAGCCCATGCCTTGCAAGTTCTTTAATGCACCTGGCACGTCCGGATCATCCTTAAATCCGTAATGGATCACCACTTGCCAACAGTTGTGCTCTAAGGCTGATATTTGAAGACGTTCAGATTCTGCAATCCAAGGCACTTCATGGTTTTGTACATTCACAAACAGGTTTTGCTCATGCAGTACTTTGTTGTGCTTTAAGTTGTGCAAAAGGGCATTAGGGACATGGCCCATACCCGACGTCAAGAATACTGCCGTTCCAGACACGCGCGTAGGTGGAGCCAAAAAAACAGCGTCTAAAAATTCATTCAATTCCATAGAGTCAAGATCACGCTTGGCTTGCAAAATTTCGCGGCCGTCGCGCCATGTGAGCATCAGCACCAATATCGCAGCGCCGATCACCAATGGAAACCAACCACCCTCGAAAAGTTTCAGCAAATTAGAGGCCCAAAACGCCAAGTCCACCGCAAAGAAAAACCCCGTGGCAAAAATACACAACCACAAAGGATATTTCCAGCTGTAACGGATCACGAAGAAGGTCAAAATCGTAGTGATCATCATGTCTGTACACACGGCGATGCCGTAGGCTGCAGCCAAGTTACTCGACGACTTGAACATCATCACCGCCAACACGATCAACGCAAACAAGCCCCAGTTCACCACAGGAATATAAATTTGCCCGGTGTCTTTAACGCTGGTGTGCATCACTTGCAACCGTGGCAAAAAGCCCAGTTGCACCACTTGCTTGGTCACGCTAAATGCCCCAGTGATCAAAGCTTGTGATGCAATCACAGTAGCAGCTGTTGCCAAACCAACCAACGGCAACAGCAACCACTCAGGAGCCATCATGAAGAACGGATTAGCAACAGCTTCTGGGTTGCCTAGCAGCAACGCACCTTGGCCAAAATAGTTCAATGTCAATGAAGGCATTACCACCGCAAACCAGGCGACACGGATAGGTTTTTTACCAAAGTGGCCCATGTCGGCATACAAGGCTTCGCCACCGGTTACACACAGCACCACTGCGCCCAATATCAGAAAAGTGGTGGAGGGTTCATTGACAATAAATGCCACTGCGTAGTGCGGGCTGATCGCCCACAAAATTTCCGGATGGGCCACTATGTGATAAAGACCAAGCGCCGCAATCACTGCAAACCAAACCACGGTGATAGGGCCAAATAATTTTCCAATGCCGCCTGTTCCATGTTTTTGAACAGCAAACAGCGCGAACAAAATAATCAAAGTGAGCGGGATGACATAGCGCTTAAAAGCTGGTGAGACCACCTCTAAACCCTCAACTGCAGACAACACTGAAATTGCAGGGGTAATGACGCCATCGCCATAAAACAGACAGGTACCAAATATACCCAAGACCAATAAGCTGTTGCGCAATCTAGGCTTGTCTTTTACCGCCATGGACGCCAACGCCAACATGGCCACCAAGCCACCTTCGCCGTTATTGTCAGCACGCAGCACCAACATCACATACTTGACAGAAATGATGGTAGTCAATGTCCAAAAGAAGATTGACAAAATACCGTAAACATTGTCTGGCGTGAATTCGACGTGGCCAGAGCCAAACACCTCTTTCAAGGCATACAAGACGCTGGTTCCGATATCACCGTATACGACACCAATAGCGCCCAAAGTGAGCGCCGTCAGCGACGATTTAGCATGCTGTTGCATTAAAAAATCTCAGTCGTAATTTTCTGCTTCGGGATCGGTGAGCTCGAGCTCATAACTCGCCGCTAACATCGCCAGACGTCCAATCACGCCATACATATAAAACCGGTTTGGCGCACTCGCACCAGGCTTGACACCTGGTTGCGGCGTATGCGCACTTTGCTCAAACGCCAGGGGCACAAAGCTCGAGCCTGGCGCATTCAAGTTTTCATCGATGCCGCGCTCGGCGTGGATGCGGTAAAACCCGCCCACCACGTATCGGTCCATCATGTAGACAACAGGCTCTGCCACGGCATCGTTGAGTCTTTCGTGGGTAATCACGCCTTCTTGGATGATGACTTCACTGAGTGATTGACCGTCTTTGATCACACTCATTTTGTTGCGTGTTTTACGGTTGATCTCGTCTAAGTCTTTGACATCACGCACTGTCATGATGCCCATGCCATAGGTGCCGTTGTCGGCTTTGACCACCACAAACGGTTTTTCTTGGATGCCGTACTCTTTGTATTTGCGTTTGATCTTGGTGAGCAAGCTATCGACATTGGTCTGCAAACATTCCATGCCGGTGCCATCCGCAAAATCAACTTCACCGCATTGGTTAAACATGGGGTTGATCAACCAAGGATCAACGCCGAGCAGTTTGCCAAAGCGTTTACTGACTTCTTCATAGGACTCAAAGTGTTTGCTTTTACGGCGAACACTCCAACCCGCATGCAAAGGGGGTAGCAGGTATTGTTCGTGCAAATCTTCCAAGATACCGGGGACACCTGCGCTTAAATCGTTGTTGAGCAAAATAGTGCAAGGGTCAAAGTCTTTAAGACCAATGCGGCGCTTGGTGCGAATCACTGGCTCTAAGGTAACCCGGTCGCCATTGGGCAAATCAATCGTTGTGTTTTCTTTGATCTCTGGATTGATGGAACCAATCCGTACATTCAAACCGGCCATGTAAAAGATGCGCTGCAACTGCGCCACATTGGCCAGATAAAACATATTGCGCGTGTGGTTCTCTGGGATCAACAACAGGTTGCGGGCTTCAGGACATATTTTTTCGATCGCCGCCATGGCGGCTTGCACCCCCAGGGGCAACATTTCTGGCGTGAGGTTGTTCCAGCCCCCTGGGTAGAGATTGGTATCTACAGGGGCAAGCTTGAAACCTGCGTTGCGAATATCGACTGAACTGTAGAAGGGAGGCGTGTGCTCCATCCAGTCCAAGCGAAACCAGCGTTCAATCGCTGGCATGGAGTCAAGCACGCGTTGCTCAAGCTCGTTGATGGGGCCGGTCAATGCCGTGATGAGATGGGGAACCATGGAGTCCTTGGAGGGGTGTGAGGGATTCTAGGGGTTTATGCGCAATGACTTTGCGCCCAAACAAAGCATGTGATAACTTTTTAGTTACGAATCTGCCCTTGCCCCAAGACAACATATTTCAAAGAGGTGAGCCCTTCAATTCCCACGGGGCCACGGGCGTGGAATTTGTCGGTCGAGATACCAATCTCAGCGCCAAGACCATACTCAAAGCCATCGGCAAATCGGGTGCTGGCATTGACCATCACACTAGACGAATCGACCTCGCGCACAAACTGCTCGATATGGCTATGGTTGTTAGAAATGATGGCGTCGGTATGGTGGCTGGAGTAATGGTTGATATGTGCAATCGCTTCATGCACATCGCCCACCACTTTGATGCTGATGATGGGCGCAAGGTATTCGGCGAACCAGTCTTGTTCACTTGCATCTTGAATGTTTCCACCAGACAACTGAGACAAAATTTTCTTAGCCTCTGTGCAACAACGCATCTCCACACCTTTAGCGGCATAGATGGCGCCAATGCGTGGCAAAAATGTGGCTGTTTCACTGCGCGCCACCAATAATCCCTCTGCCGCATTGCAGGGACTGTATTTTTGGGTTTTAGCGTTATCTGCAATCGTGACTGCCATATCGATATCGCATGCGGTATCGACATACACATGGCAGTTACCGTCTAAATGTTTGATGACAGGAATCTTGGCTTCTTGGCTGATGCGCTCAATCAAACCTTTGCCACCACGGGGAATGATGACGTCGACAAACTCTTTTAATGTGATCAAGTAGCCCACTGCCTCGCGGTCTGTGGTTTGCACCAATTGCACGGCATCTTGCGGTAAACCGCTTTCGGTCAAAGCAAGTTGTACCAATTGCGCCAAGGCTTTGTTGGAATCAATCGCCTCGGAGCCGCCACGCAAAATACAAGCGTTGCCACTTTTTATCGCCAACGAAGCTGCCTCAATCGTGACATTGGGTCGGCTTTCAAACACCATGCCGAACACGCCGATCGGCACGCGCATCTGCCCCACGCGAATACCACTGGGTTGCTCTTTCATGCCGATGATCTCGCCAATGATGTCGGGCATATTAGCGAGTTGTTCGCACCCTTGTGCGCACGTCTCGAGCACTTGCGGTGTGAGCTTGAGACGATCAACCATGGCGGCTTCTAGGCCTGCAGTTTTAGCACGTTCAATGTCTTTGGCGTTATCCACCTGCAACGCAGCTGTGTGGCTACGTAACAGTTTTGCCAAGGCACGCAAAGCTAGGCTTTTTTGTGCAGCCGATGCTTTGGCCATCAGCGAAGACGCAGCTTTGGCCTGCACACCGAGCACATGCACTTGTTGGGCGATAGAGGTAGCGTTCATAGGTGCATTTTGGCTCAAGCTGTGCGCGGCATACAGGCGCGACACAAACGCATGGCTAGGCGATGCAAGGCTTGCCAGCTGTCGCTTGGCCAATCGGCACGGCGAATGCCTTTGACAATGCCGTCGACATGGTGGGC
>SYDB01000077.1 GCA_005786815.1 Burkholderiales bacterium | reverse complement strand
GTGGCTGCGCTGATTGCAGGGCGTTTACTCTTATTGATCACCGATGGTCGACCCCGAGGCCCTGCTGACTTAATTTTGGCGGCCCAGCGCAACGAAATGCCGGAACTGAAAAACGGCTTCTTATCGGTATGCTTGACCGTGGTGAGTGTGTCTGGTGGTGGCTCGGTGGGCATGTTTGGCCCCTTGATGCACTTTGGCGGGTGCTTCAGCGCCTTAGTAAGTCGCTGGTCAAAGCGAATTCCCTTGAACGTGATCATGGGAGCGGGGGCGGCTTCGGCGATTGCAGCTGTGTTCTCTGCACCGATTGGCGCGGCTATTTTCGCCCACGAGGCCATTATTCGCCGTTTCGGGGCGTTTGGCGCTGGTCCTGTGGTTGCTGCAGCGTTTGGGGCGCATTGGGTGTCCCAAATGATAGTGGGCGATATCCGTTTGTTCCATGTATCAAATGCGCCTTTGCTGGAAATGAGCACTTTGTATATGGCAATTGGCGTAGGCGTCTTGTCGGGCTTGGTGTCGGTTTTGTACATACACGCGGTGACTGCCATGCCAATGTTGGCGCGTAAGACCAACATCCCTTTGCAGTGGCGCCCTTTGGTACCTGCTGGAGTGCTATTTGTATTGTCGCCTCTGTTGCCTCACTTGTTGGGGCATGGTTTGGGGACGGTCAGTATGTCTCTAGCGGGTGAATTGAGCATGGTGCTGTTGCTGTCCCTGCTGGCTCTAAAAATTGGAATGACCAGCCTGTGCATTGGCTTTGGTCTTTTTGGCGGGGTGTTTGCGCCTGCGCTTTTTATTGGCGCGATGGTAGGTGGCGTGATGGACAGTTTTGTCCCAGGTGTGGGCGTGTCTAGCTTTGCCATTTTGGGGGCAGCCAGTTGTATCGCAGCCGTCATTGGTGCGCCGTTGGCATCGGTGTTGATTGTATTTGAGCTCACAGGCAGCTATGAGTGGGCCGTCTTGGCCATGATCAGCGTGGTGACGGCCAACCAGTTTTCGAGGGCCTATGCAGGACGATCGCTGTTTGACCGTCAGTTGGCCTTGCGTGGCATCGATCTGGGTGATGACCATTTGAATGACCGCCAAGAAGCACAGGTACGGTAAATTACCAGTGTTGATTTAGGATCGGAATGCCCAAAGATTTTTTAGCTTTATTGATTTTGTGAGCTACGGTGCGCCCAGCCTGTGGTGTGCTTTTCGATCATGCTGAAAAGCTCATACATGATCATGGCCATCGCGCCCACCACGACTAAACCTGCAAACGCTAAACCCATTTGCATAGCTGAACCCGCAGAAATGAGCAAATACCCGATGCCTTCGTTTGCGGCAGTCATTTCAGACACGGTAGTGCCTACAAAAGCCAACGTGATCGCCACTTTGAGCGAGCCATAAAAGTAAGGCATGGAGCGGGGCAAGCCGACTTTCACCAATACGTCCCAACGTTTGGCGCCCAAAACGCGCAGCACATCTTCCAATTCAGGCTCAAGCGTGGCCAAGCCCGTGGCGATGTTCACCATAATGGGGAAAAAGCTGATCAAAAACGCCGTCAAGATCGCTGGGCCAACGCCAATTCCAAACCACACCACCAAAATAGGCACAAAGGCTGCTTTGGGCAAGGCGTTAAAACCTGTCATCAATGGGTAGACCGCTGCATAGGCCAAGCGTGAACTGCCGATCACAAAACCCAGCAACACGCCTACGACGATAGCGATGCCAAAGCCCGCCATGGTCACCCAAAAAGTGCGCCAAGCGTGTGCGGCAATCACATCGCGGAACTCCACCATTTGTTGCCAAATGCGCAAGGGGCTCGGGAAAATAAACTCTGAGACCGAAAAAGCGCTACAAACAAATTGCCATATAGCGATAGTGAGGACTAACAAGCCCCAAGGTGCGTAACGCTCTAATTGTTTTTGACTCATGATTTTCTGATCGCCCCAATGTGGCTGCGCAGCTCGTGCACGATGTCGGTGAAGGCCGGTGTGTAAGTGACTTCTAGGTCACGCGGACGGGGTAAATCGATGTGCCGCTTCATAACAAAGCGCCCTGGGCTTTTGCTCATCACGTAAACGGTGTCAGCCAGAAACACGGATTCGCGCAAGTCGTGGGTTACCAAAATCACATTGAACTTTTGCTCTGTCCATAAATCGCGCAAGGTGCACCAGAGCTCTTCACGTGTGAAGGCATCTAGCGCGCCAAAAGGCTCGTCCAGTAGCAACATTTTGGGTTCATGGATGAGCGCACGGCAAATACTGGCGCGTTGTTGCATACCGCCAGAGAGTTCCCAGGGAAATTTACGTTCGTATCCACCCAAACCCACGGTTTGCAAAAGTTTGATCGCGCGCGCTTCGAACTCTTGTTTACGCGCTTTGAATTGCGTGCGAAAGGGCTCGACAATTTCAAGCGGTAACAAGACGTTGTCGAGTGTGGTGCGCCAAGGCAAAAGCGATGGCGCTTGGAACGCCATGCCGCTGATCTTGAGCGGCCCTGTGACGGGCTGGCTGTCTACAAAAATTTCACCACGGCTGGGTTTTTTCAAACCCGTGGTGAGCTTCATGAAAGTGGATTTACCGCAACCTGAAGGCCCAACGATGCCAATGAACTCGCCTTGTTTAACTTGTAAGTTGATGTCCTCTACAGCAAAGTGATCCTTGGCCAAGAGTTCATCGTTGTAAGCAAGCCAAACATTTTGGAAATCGACAAAGTTGTCAGGAGTTTCAGTCATCAAGTTGCCGTAGGTTTATTTTTTAGCACTGCTTTTGGGCGCAGGCAAAATATCCAGCTCTTTGGCGGTTGGCAGAAAAGAGCCGTTCCAAACATCGTCAGCTTTGACACGGGTTTTGGTGTTGAAAGCGTCCGAGACTTGCGAGGCCATCAAAGATAAGCGAGGCCCTTTGACCTGCCCGAAACCCTCGGCCCGGGCTTCCGAACTATTGATAACCGTGTCAATTGCCAGCTTCAAGCGGCGTGTCTCTAATTCAACGTTGATGATGCCGTCACGTGCTTTGACCGATTCAATTGCAACAGCGGGGTTTGAGATGACATCCTTAACACCCTTTGTAAATGCGCTTAAGAAGGCTTTAACCGCTGCGGGATTTTCTTTAAGGATTTTGGGCGTGGCGATGATGGCGTTGCCATACAACCTCACCCCAAAGTCAGGGTATTGCATGACAACAACATCTTCGGCTTTGACGCCACGTGCTTCTATATTGAGCAGGGATGTGAAGGTAAAGCCGGTGATCGCGTCGACATCGCCACGAACCAACATGGTTTCACGCAAAGGCGGGTCCATCGCGGTCCAGGTGACGTTGCCGATCTCGTTGGCCTTGGCAAAGATGGGGAATGCACGGCGGCCAGCGTCAAATACGGGGGCGCCCAGTTTTTTGCCAGCCAAGTCGCCAGGTGTTTTGATGCCAGACTTCTTCAAAGCCATAACAGAGGCGGGCGTGTTGTTGTAGACCATCATCACTGCGACAGGCTTGTTAGGCGCGTCGGGGTTGTTGGCGTGGAAT
>SYDB01000076.1 GCA_005786815.1 Burkholderiales bacterium | reverse complement strand
GCGCCGCCAAGTCGTTAAGTATTTTGTAAAAGCTAACTATCTGTATGCAAAGCAGCGTGCCAATTTTCAGAAAAAGTAAGTTGAGTCAAACTGCTCACTGTTTTTGAACCCGGCGAGTAGCTTCTGAAACTTGCATATCTTTTTTAATTCCTATTTGCTTTGCCAAGTCATTCATATCCGTCAATATTCCGTTGCCTAGGCCATCTTGTGCATCACCGATACGCGCAGACATATGCGAGTAACAAGCTGCTGGCACACCGATGGCTTGCAGCATGCCAAGACCGACTTTTCCTGCGTCTTCTTTACCGCCCCCAGCGTCGTTAAAAAAGACGGCTAATGGTTTTTTGCTGACGTCGACCACAAACCCTGCGGCAGAGCGACCGCCATGCGAACCTGTGACAACAATAGTTCCTGCGTGAGATGAATTGATCAGGGCAACTGAATCGAGAAGAGTGATTGGGATTGGTTTGGAAAGCATTGCAGAACTTAGAGGGATAACCAAGCGGCGCCGCGCACGCCAGAAGAGTCGCCGTGCATCGCTTTTAAGACAGGCGTTGCAATGGGTTTGGTAAATGTATAGCGAATGATTTCACTGGGCAGCGCTTGATAAATTTCATCGACATTGCTCATGCCACCTCCCAGAACAATGCAATCGGGATCCAACACATTCATCACGCTAGCGAGTGCGCGTGCCAAGCGATTGACATATCTGTCAAAGCTCCTTTTGGCCTCTAAGTCACCTGCGCGCATGCTGTCAATGATCTGCTCTGCTTTAAGTTGCTCGCCAGTATGGCGTGCATGGTCAAGCGCGAATGCCGTGCCGCTGATCCAAGTCTCTTGGCAGCCCACTTGCCCGCACCAGCAGGGCGCTGCTTGGATTTCTTCTGCGCTTGGCCATGGCAGTGGGTTGTGTCCCCATTCACCTGCTATGCCGTTTTTACCTGTCCAAGCTTTGCCATCTATTGCAATACCGCCACCACAGCCAGTTCCAATAATGACTGCGAATACGATGGAACACCCTTTGGCAGATCCGTCTACCGCTTCACTCACCGCTAAACAGTTGGCATCGTTTTGCAGATGTACCTGACAGCCTAGGCGTTGTTGCAAATCTTGCTGCAAGGGCTTGCCATTCGTGACGACTGTGTTGGATCCGCGTACTAATTTTGTGGCTGGGTCTAAGCAACCTGGAATGCCAATCCCAATGGCGAGTGGGCGTTCTAGCTTTTGTTTTTCTAGTGTTTTATCTACCAAGGCACTGATGGCCTCCAATATGGCAATGTAGGAATGCTGGGGCGTTGGCACCCTGTCTTTATAGGTAACACCTTCAATAGGGTCGACGACCGCTATTTCTATTTTGGTGCCGCCTAAATCAATGCCGATCAGAGAGCGCATTGATGCCAATGTCAGGAATGGATTTAAAGGTTTTGTCTTCCCACTCGACGATATAGGGTGGTGCAGGCACTTCCGCAGTTTGTCCACCAATAGTCATGCTACGGGTACGAAGTTGCGGATGTGCAATCAAGTCAGATACGGAATTGATAGACCCAAATGCAGTTTGTCCAAGGTTGAGTCTCTCGATAGCATCTGCATAGGTGAGTTGACTGAATATCTGTTGAATCAAACTGTCTAAATCAAGGCGATTGAGCACCCGATTCGCATTGCTATTGAAGCGAGCATCTGTTGCTAGCGTAGCTTGCTTTAAAAATGAATTGCAAAATTGGCTCCACTCACGCTCGTTTTGAATCGACAAAACAATGTCACGTCCATCTGAGCAGGTAAACGCACCGTAGGGTGCAATGCTGGGGTGTTTCAAGCCAACACGCTCCGGCGCGCCAGAACCATAGCGTGCTTGCAAATAAGGGACCGCCATCAAGTCAGCCGCTGAGTCGAATAAAGAAACCTCCACTCGGCTACCAACCCCAGTGCGTTCGCGTTGTAGCAATGCCTGTTGTATGCCAATGAGTGCATTCATGCCGGCAGTGATGTCGCAAATAGACACGCCAATTCGCCCCCATGGCCCTGGAGCGCCACTGACGGCAACTAACCCACTTTCTGCTTGCACCAATAAATCGTAGGCTTTGAGTTCGTGAAGAGGGCCGCTTGTTCCATAGCCAGAAATATCGCAGGTGATTAAACGTGGGTATCGTGTGCGTAATATTTCGGAGCCAAAGCCCATTCTGTTTGCTGCGCCAGGCGCTAAGTTCTGAATAAAGATGTCTGCTTTTGCTAGAAGTTCGTAGATGTGCGCGCGTGCATCGGGATCGTGTAGATCGAGTGCAAGTGACTCTTTGCCGCGGTTGATCCAAACAAAATAGGAGGATTCGCCAAATACAGCTTTGTCATAGCCCCTAGCAAAATCGCCTTCTGGGCGTTCAATTTTGATGACGCGCGCACCTGCATCGGCCAATCTGCTTGTACAAAATGGTGCTGCTACAGCCTGCTCTAGGGCAACCACTAGCAGCCCATCCATAGGCTTGCCGTGCTGATTGTTATTTGCCATGAGAAAAAAGCATAAGGTTTTGCAGAGGGTAAATAGGCTTTGACAATTCTTCGAAATCTTCCAAAATTCTATTGTCCTAGTTTTTAGTTATAAAGTGAACCGGTGGAAAAATTAAGCGCACTGCGATCTTGGCAAGGACGCACGGAATCAATAGAAGACCTCATTACATCCGCTCCAATGCGCGCTCTCAGCGCCACTTTGGATAGAAGCGATGCTGATCCTACGCAAGGGACAGAGTTGCCGCCACTATGGCACTGGTTGTATTTCTTGCCACACCATGCCCAAAGTGAGATTGGAGTTGATGGGCACGCCAAGCGGGGTGGGTTTTTGCCGCCTGTTCCCTTGCCGCGAAGAATGTGGGCAGGAGGGCGTCTGCATTGGCATGCCCCACTAAAAGTGGGAGACGCAGTTAAACGCACTTCAACTATTTTGTCAGTGACACACAAAACGGGTCGCACTGGCGATTTGCTATTTGTGGTTGTGAAGCACGATATACACAATGCGTCTGGCTTGTGTGTCAGTGAGGAGCACGATATTGTTTATCGTCCTGCCGCACAAAAAGGCGAGCTATCACCCGCCCCCATTCCCGCCCCACAGAAATCAAAATGGCAACGCGATGTGATGCCTGATGCAGTTTTGTTATTCCGTTATTCGGCGCTCACTTTTAATGGGCACCGCATTCATTACGACCGCAGTTATGTGACCGAAGAAGAAGGTTATCCGGGCCTTGTTGTGCACGGACCTCTTATTGCGACCCTGTTGGTGGACTTGGTGAGACGAAATACCGACCGCAAGATGCAATCATTTGAATTCAAGGCGTTGCGGCCAACTTTCGAGTGTGCAGACAGTCGTATTTTGCGTGTCAGTGGTGAACCGCAACAAGATGGCAACAAAATTGCCCTTTCAGCGCAAGACCACGAAGGCTGGTTGACGATGCAGGCGACCGCTGTCTTGGTTTAACTTTTATCGAATCCATGAAAACCCAAATCCCAAAACCAGACAACCACCAAGAATTGCGCGACGCATTACGACAGATGTGCGCGCAGTTTGATTCCAGTTATTGGCAAAAAGTAGATGAAGATCGTGCATATCCTGAAGCCTTTGTAGAGGCCTTGACTAAGGCGGGTT
>SYDB01000075.1 GCA_005786815.1 Burkholderiales bacterium | reverse complement strand
GTCGCTCAAGCGCAGCGCGCAGGTCGTCTGATCCAGGAAGAAGGCTTAGATTTTGATGTCGCCTATACGAGCGTACTTAAGCGCGCTATCCGCACGCTCTACCTGAGCTTGGACGAAATGGACCGCCTGTGGCTGCCCGTCATCAAGCACTGGCGACTCAATGAGCGCCACTACGGCGCCTTGCAAGGGCTCAACAAGGCCGAGATGGCCAAAAAATATGGCGACGAGCAAGTATTGATGTGGCGCAGAAGCTATGACACCCCGCCACCAGCCCTGAGCCAAGATGACGAGCGTTGTGAGCGGGGTGACCTGCGCTACTCCAAGCTCAAGCCTACTGACGTACCACTGACAGAATGCCTCAAAGACACCGTGGCGCGCGTGATGCCCTTGTGGCAAGACTCGCTCGCGCCAGCCATCAAGGCAGGCAAGCGGGTGGTCATCGCGGCCCACGGCAATTCGATCCGCGCACTGGTCAAGTACCTAGACAACATCTCGGAAGACGCCATCGTCGGGGTCAACATTCCTAACGGCACGCCCTTGGTCTACGAGCTTGACGCCGAACTCAAACCGATTCGCCACTACTATTTGGGCGACGACGCGTGAGACCCTTTCACCACACCGCATTGCCCAAAGCGTTATATTGAGGAATTACTGATGATCAACTACAAAGAATTCATGGGCAAAAAACTCAAAATCGCTGGATGGATCGCCATAGGCGGCTTGGCAGGCGTACTGACGACCGTGTCTATACAAACCGTCGCGCGCTCCAATATGGCGCCCCTGCCCCTCGAAGAGTTGCAGCAACTTGCCGCCGTATTTAGTATGGTCAAGAGCGACTATGTGGAACCAGTGGATGAAAAGAAGCTCATCAGCGACGCCATCACAGGCATGGTCGCGAGCTTGGATCCGCACTCGCAGTACTACGACAAAAAAACTTTCAAAGAGTTTCGTGAAGGCACAACCGGTCGCTTTGTCGGTGTCGGTATTGAAATCACCCAAGAAGAAGGCCTCGTCAAAATCGTCTCGCCCATTGAAGGCTCGCCGGCTTTTCGCGCTGGCATGAAGTCTGGCGACTTGATCACCAAGATTGACGACACGGCTGTCAAAGGCCTGTCTTTGAATGAAGCCGTCAAGCGCATGCGCGGAGAGCCAGGCACCAAGGTCATGCTCACGATCTACCGCAAAGACGAGAACCGCACCTTCCCCGTCAGCATCGTCCGTGAAGAAATCAAAACCCAAAGCGTCAAGGGCAAGGTGATGGAGCCAGGTTTTGGCTGGATCCGTTTGAGCCAGTTCCAAGAACGCTCGGTCGATGATTTCACCAAAAAACTCGAAGAGCTCTACAAGCAAGAACCCAAGATGCGCGGTCTGGTTCTTGACCTTCGCAATGACCCAGGTGGCTTGTTAGACGCCGCCGTCGCGGTCTCGGCTATTTTCTTGCCAGACAACGTGGTGGTGGTCTCCACTAACGGGCAGTTGGCAGAGAGCAAATTTGCTTACAAGGCCTCGCCAGAGTACTACCGTCGCTCGGGCGGAAACGACCCTGTTGTTCGTCTGCACCAGGCCACCAAAGGTGTTTACAAAACCGTTCCACTTGTGGTGTTAGTCAACGAAGGCTCTGCGTCAGCGAGTGAAATTGTTGCGGGCGCCTTGCAAGACCACAAACGCGCGACCATCATGGGCAGCCAAACCTTTGGCAAAGGCTCAGTACAAACCGTGCGCCAGTTGGGCACCGACACTGCACTCAAGATCACCACCGCGCGCTACTACACGCCCAATGGCCGTTCTATCCAAGCCAAGGGCATCGTGCCCGATGTTTTATTGGACGACACGGCCGAAGGCAGCCCTTACGCCATTTTGCGTATGCGTGAAGCCGACTTAGACAAGCACTTAGAGAGCGGTCAGGGCAACGCCAACAAGGACAAAGAGCAAGAGAAAGCGCGCGAGAAAGCGCGCGAAGAGGCGATGAAGCGCTTAGAAGAAGAGTCCAAAAAGCCCAACAGCGAGCGCCGTCCACCTGAGTTTGGTAGCGACAAAGACTTCCAACTCGAGCAAGCTATCAAGCGCCTCAAAGGCCAACCCGTCTTGGCCAGCAAAACCCAAACCGAGCGCACGGCTGAAAAGAAAGACCAGTGATCCGCTTGTGAACGACGACCAACTGCTGCGCTACTCGCGCCATATCCTTCTAGACGATATCGGCATTGAGGGCCAGCAGCGTTTATTAGACAGCCAGGTGTTGGTGGTAGGTGCTGGCGGCCTAGGTTCTCCCGTAGCGATGTATCTAGCCGCCAGTGGCGTCGGGCACATCACCCTGGCAGACCCAGACAAGGTAGACCTCACCAACCTGCAACGACAAATCGCACACACCACCGAGCGCGTGGGGCAAACCAAAGTGGGCTCTGCCGCGAAAGCGTTGCACGCCATCAACCCAGAAGTGCATCTCACCCTATTGGAGAAGCAACTTCAGATTGACGACCTAGACCAACTGCTGCCAGACATCCACGCTGTGGTCGACTGCTGCGACAACTTCGCTACCCGACAAGCCGTCAACGCCGCATGCGTCAAGCACCGCGTGCCGCTGGTCTCAGGCGCTGCGCTGCGTATGGACGGACAAATCGCAGTGTTTGATCCGCGCGATCAACTCTCCCCCTGCTACGCCTGCATATTTCCGCCGACGCCTGCGCCACCAGAGACCCTATGCTCGACCATGGGCGTGTTGGCGCCACTAGTGGGTGTGATTGGCACCATGCAGGCGATGGAGGCAGTGAAGCTGCTGTCAGGCATGGGGTCGCGGTTAGTCGGCAAGCTGCTGATGCTCGATGGACGGGACATGGCTTGGCGCGAGATGCACATAACTAGACATGCTAGTTGTACTGTTTGCTCGACTGGCCATGCTTTAGCAGTTAGCTGATAGTCGATAACCGACAAGCGATCACCGATAGCCAATAGCCAATAGCCAATAGCCAATAGCCAATTATTTTTTCTAGTTTTAGCGTGCATTTGGCATTTTTGATTTGCTAATCAATTGACTGTAATTGAAGTTTTATCTTCAACAAAAAAATCACGGGCAAGCACCAAACCGTTTCCTGAAAATTCTTGGCTGCATCGCATTCGAATTCCCAAAAAGTCCTGCTTGCATACTTTGCGCGAAAAATTGTTGTGCCTCGTAATAACCGCGATGTGAATTAAAAGCGTAAGACCAAGCATGCCCATGCAAGACCATCCAAGCGCCCACGTCATGCCCTTGTAAAAAGATGTGCGCTAAAAGGCGACCATAGCTGTCTGAGTGTGAGCCATGCACCTACACATCGCGCCCCATAGTGATTGACTGCAGGGCACGAAGCGATTGCTCACCCCATAGTTGGCAAATTTCAGGAGCATCAATACCCAGAATGCGAACCTTGACTACCTTATGGCGTGAGAGCGGTTGCACCCAGAGAGTGTCGCCATCACTAACGTGGGTTACAACACCTTGCCAAGCAAAACAAGTAGATGCTTGCAACCAAAAATAAGCAAATATGAAACGGTAAATAAACAGGGATAGGCATCGCATACAAGAAATTAGCATGCCGTAAAAATAATAATATGACTCCAACTAACAAACTAGATGCGTCACATTAAATACGCCTCCAGAAGATGCGAGTAAGGGGGTGCATAGACCGCGACATAAAGAGCGAAGCTCGGAGCGGTCTGTGCACCCCCTTGCTCGCATCTTCCGCCAACCCAACCCAACCACTCAGAAAGTGGGTCAAGCAGAAACAATCCACCCCTCTAAAGGGTCAAACAAAGGCAATCCATAACAATCATGCCCACCCATGTGCTGCTCACAAGCCCAAGCCGCCTGCACCATACACAAGACAGCATCCAAACAATCCCCCGAAGCATCCGCCACCAAACTATCGTGCTGCGCATGCGTCAGCTTGAGTTGCAAACCCAAACGCGTCTGCCCCACCTCTAAAGCTTGGAGCATTTGCTTGCGCGCAATCAATCGCTCTGGCGTTTGCTTTGCTTTGTCATCGCTTTTGTAACTCTGGTTACCAATCAATTCGCGGGCCAACAAACCAGGATAAGCCTCTAAGCCAATACGTTGAAAACCAGAGGTGACCGGCGGCACATACATTCCAGGCAAAGTCACGCCAGCCGCAATCAGGCGAGGAACCCCCGCATGCAGCATGAAAGCCACTGGTGGGTTCACCCACTTCATAGAAGGGCTCGAACCTGCAGGCCCATCGGTTTGGCGATGGGCAAATTTTTGACCCACAGGTCGTGCATCGCAGAAAGCTTTGAATTGCTCGCGTATCTCTTCACGCGACAAAAATGCATAGTGCTGCATACAAGCCGGCCACTCTGTCGGCCAGTTGAGCGTCTCCACCAACTCTCGCGGCAAACCAAAAGGCAAATCAAAACCGCCGATCCAGTTGATTGGCTGCGCAAGCCATTGGGACCAAGCGTCTAAGGTTTCAAATCGCAAGAGTTCTTGCAACTGAACCCTGCCCTGTTTTACAGAGCCGAGGGCAATAACAATGGGTTTACGTTTAGAAGGGCTGCTACTGAAATCACAACCCACCAGCATGGCTGTGTTCGCCGCGAATTAAGCGCGGCCGATGATCGAGGCTGTAGCCATCAATTCTTCAAGCAGTGCAAATGACACGACGCCTGAGACCGAGTAAGGGTCAAGATCGGCAGTCTCTGAGTACTTCAACACGATAGAGGGGTTGAGTTTGTCTAAACGCACTTGGCCCATGGTCCAACCGCCAAAGCGGCGCTCGGAGATCTCTTCGTAGTCCAGCATCACCACATCTGTGTGGCGTGGGTCTTTCACAATGACGCTGTAGAGCGCATTGACTTGGTTACGTCCGCCTTCTATGGCTTGCAAGTAAATACCGCCACCATAGCAAAGCACACCAGTAATTCCGTTTTGGTGGTTGTGCTCGCGCGCACTACTCAAAATAGATTCAGTCGCCTCATTCGACTCAGGATTGACTGAACGACTCACGTATAACAAACGAACCAGCATGGCATCAATCCTTTTTTGGAATCAGAGACAAAAACTCACGACGCAAGTTAGGGTCTTTTAAGAAAGCGCCGCGCATGACTGAGTTAATCATCTTACTGTCCATGTCCTTGACACCACGCCAAGACATGCAAAAGTGGCTGGCCTCCATCACGATGGCGAGGCCATCGGGCTGGGTCTTTTCTTGAATCAGGTCAGCAAGTTGCACCACTGCCTCTTCTTGAATTTGTGGACGCCCCATAACCCACTCGGCTAGCCGAGCGTATTTAGAAAGGCCAATGACGTTGGTACGTTCGTTGGGCAGAATGCCGATCCAAATCTTGCCAATCACCGGGCAGAAGTGGTGGCTACAAGCACTGCGAACGGTAATGGGGCCCACGATCATCAACTCGTTCAAATGCTCGGCATTGGGAAACTCGGTAATCGCAGGAGCTTTGACGTAGCGCCCTTTGAAGACCTCGTTGAGGTACATCTTGGCAACTCTGCGGGCAGTGTCCCCCGTGTTGTGATCGTGTTCGGTGTCAATGACCAGGCTCTCGAGCACGCCTTTCATCTTTACTTCGACCTCGTCTAACAAAGCCTCGAGTTCGCCTGGCTGTATGAAGTCAGCAATGTTGTCATTGGAGTGGAAACGCTTGCGCGCAGCGGCAATTCGCTCGCGGATCTTGACAGAAACCGGCGTGCCTTGAAAGTTGTCTTTGGCATTCATGGCACGCATCCTAGCAGTGAAGCAACAGCCTTATGTGTTGTGGCGGCTCTGCACATGCGCGACATCTAGGTTTTTCGCTAACCAGATTTGGTCAGATTAATTTGTAAGTGCAACTCAAAAATTTATTGAGTGACTATCAACCCAATTATTTATTAAAAAATTTACAAACAACTTTTATTTGTACTAAAGGTTGCTTTATGTCTCTGCTTTTAAAACATGCTGCCCGCTTCTTCGGGTTAGGTTTTGGTGGGTTTGCCAGTTTGTTAGCGGCAATGTTTGTTTCAGCCTGCGGCGGAGGCGGTGGAGATGGCTTGTCAATGGGCGGGAGTCCCAGCACGCTGATAGCAACGCAAATCGCAGAAGTTCAGCCCGATAACGACTCCGATACAAGTTCGGTTTTTGTACAACTGAGTAACTCCAATACGCCAACAACTGGTGCGCAAGTTGCTTCTGACACATCACGCGAACAATTACAAAACCAATTTCTTGCCGATCTAGAAGCGGCAACCAAGCCCAAGGTGCTTTTAGGCATTAGCACTTCAGCTCCCTGCAATATCACAGGTTTTGCGCAACAGCTAGAGAACGCACACAAATTCAATACGGACGCAGTGGTTAGGCTTGACCTCACTGCTTGTCAATTGAACTTACTGAAATCGTTACCGGTTGTCAAAGGGGTGTTTCCAGATATACCGCTTGAACATCATGCTGTTACTGCGCCCTCTTCCACTGGGTTCAACAGCCTAAATAATGCAATGGATTTTTCTTTCAACAGCACCTCGTCTAGACAAGTCAATACAACCACTATCGGTTCTGGAAGTCCCAAAACGGCTGATGGAAACGGCGTCGTCATTGCACTCCTTGATACTGGTGTTGAGGACCGACATCCTGCGTTGGGAAACACAAAAGTACTACCGGGTGCTTGTTTCTCGACGGCGAGTAATGGAGGGGCAAGCTTTTGCACCAGCGGAAACAAGGTGATTGAAGCTTTTGACAATACAGACCCTAGTCAAAGAGTGGCGCGCAGCTGTGCAGATGCCACCAACTCTGGAAGCCTTATTTGGAGCTCCAAGCAACTTGGTATCAGCGCGGGTTGTGCACATGGCACCGCTATGGCAAGCGCTGCTTCTATGGGCGTAATAAACGCATCTACAAGTACGGCTAGTGTTTCAGTAAAAGGCGGGATAGCACCTCAGGCACAAATTCTTCCAATACAAGTTTTCAATAAAACCGGTAACGCTATATCTGCTTCTTCAGGTGATTTGCTAGCAGCACTGGAGTGGGTCGCAACTGAAGCACAGAGGCGAAAAAATAACGGCCTGCCTCCTATCGTTGCAGCCAACTTAAGCTTAGGTGGCGGCACTTACCCTCAAAACTGCGATGGCGACTATGTGGGCGGGTTATTCAAAAATATATTTGAAAATTTACGCACGCTTGGTGTTTTCCCTGTCGTGGCAGCCGGAAACAATGGCAATAAAAACGCGATATCTTTTCCAGCGTGCGCGAGTAATGCCTTTAGCGTAGCCGCTACACAACTTGATGGAGTTACGCCTGCGAGCTATTCCAACTTCAGCAGCCAAGTGAAACTCTTTGCCATAGGGGGCGATGCAAATACAAATAGCCAATATGCACTGCCTACTTTGTGCTCAGATGGAAATAATTTTGATTGCTGGAATACCATGGCAGGAACTTCGCCAGCTACCGCAATGGTGTCTGGCGGTGTTGCAGCTTTAAAGAGTTTGAAGCCATCAGCCACTTTGGCAGACACTGAAAGTGCCCTGACATCTGCAAGTGGAACGAGTTCTAAGGCCGTTACGATCAACGGCATAAGCAGGCCGACTCTACGATTGACCTCTAGTGGCTACAAATTAATTGGTTTGACAGAGCCCAATCCAATTTCGCTCTCGCCCAATCCGATACCCAAACCAGCAATAGCAACACAAGGCAAAGTTTGTTTTTATCCTAAAGTCAACTACCAAGGTAACCCAAATTGCGTTGTTTTTAGTTATGGAAATTGGGGCAAGTGGCACAAGATTTCAGCCAAGGTAGGTTCTGTCAAAGTAGAGCCTGTAAACGGCAATGCACCAATAACTTCCACAAAAGTTACTTATTTCCACTATGCACCTATATTCAGTCTCGGCTTCGGGGGTGTTTCTAAAGCTAACGACGTATCCGATACATCTTCACTTTTCCCGCGGGACCCTTGGTACCAGGGAGGGATACCTAATATTTACGGGGTTCGTATCCAGTCGCTCCAATGAGCAATTAACTAGTCAGTATTGCTATCGCCACAACATGGGGCGCATCGTTATGATGCCCCCATGCAGTCGCCACCTAATTTGCCCCAGTGGCGTTGCGAAAGCGGCGCACCAGCACCTAAACGCGTCGTTTATCGCGATGACACTTTATCCGCAGACACCGCTTATAGATTGATGTGTGAAGGCACTGCAGTGTTATGGCAAGGAGACTTCCATAACGCACGGCAACTTCTACGAGCTCTTGCAAGGCGCACTCAAAAAAGTGTATACAAAAAATCTACGCAACATCGCAATACCCATCAAAGGATTGTTACGTCTGCAGATAAGCCTATCGATACGGCGCAAACATTTCATTTGCACCGACAAGCGCTGGGTCAACGTGCACGCGTTCTAGGTCTATTACTCATTCCTTTAGACGCTGATTACCGAATTCCATTGCGACGCGCTCCGGATATAAAGGATGCATGCTTGCAAGCTTGGGGACCTCCATCAGGTGATGCCAGCATGGTGTCATTGCGTGAATTACTAGGTTTGGTGGGTGCCTATGAATGGCGTAAAAAGGGCGTGGAGATTCCCGCTTTGGGTAAACCGCCAAACAACCGCATCTTTCCTCACTATGGCGTTTTTTCTCCCTTACGCGGTGAATATATCGACCTAGTCGCCAACATGCCGATTCGCGATAAAACATTGGCTTTTGATATCGGTGTAGGAACAGGCGTGCTGTCTGCATTACTAGTCAAGCGTGGCGTTCAGCGCGTCATAGCAACAGACCAAGACCCACGTGCTCTTGCATGCGCAAGAGAAAACCTTGAACGACTTGGTGTATTACCCAAAATTGAAATAGTCGACATTGATTTATTTCCAAACAGTCTTGCACCATTGATAGTGTGCAACCCGCCATGGGTACCCGCTAGACCCACATCGCCTATCGAGCATGCGGTCTACGACGAAGACAGCAAAATGTTGAAAGGGTTTTTAACAGGCTTGCGCGCGCATCTCACCCCTGAAGGCGAGGGATGGTTGATATTGTCGGACTTGGCCGAGCATCTTGGCCTTCGCTCCCGCGAAACCTTATTGCACTGGATAGACCAAGGCGGGCTGGAGGTTTTAGAGAGCAAAGACATCAAGCCGCGTCATGGCAAAACTGCAGATACAGAAGATCCTTTACATATCGCGCGTGCCGCAGAGGTTACTTCACTTTGGCGTCTTGCAATAAAGAAAAAATTTAATGGCACTTGAGTGTTGAAGAAAAGCTAAGAAGGTCTATTTCGATTCACCCTTTTTAAACCTGCTAAGCCATTTAACTAATCGGCTACGCCAGTCACTTTCACTTTCACTTTCACTGTCTTTGTCACTTTTAACTGCAGTTTGCCCGACTGTTGTAAGTTTGTTATCAAAAGCCTCATTGACACCTGCGATCTGAATTCCTGACATTTGCATCTCTTTGTAAACAACCGGTGCTGCATCAATAGTTAAGGTTTCCTCCAAAGGCAATTGCGTTTGAACAAAACCTTCCTTGGCCAGCATCACCTCCGGTAATTTAATTTGCGCATGTATTGGTTCTACTTTCAGTTCTTTTAATACAAACGCACACACAGATTCCGAAAAAGGCACAGGATGCCCAGCGCCCTCAACCCGCATCGCTGTTAGATGAGGAAATTTAGCTTGCAACTCTTGTACTTGCGGCGCTAGACACACACCAGATTCGCCGCCATAAACCAAAGACACAGAGCCTTTGAAATTGCTCAAGACATGGCCAAACTTCATACCTTTCCAGTCTTTGTGGTGGGGCAGATCAAAGTGGTGCGGCGACTGCACATCGCGAACAGCCCCCTCGGTCACCCCCAAACGCGAAGCTAAGGTCTCCGTCTCTGGCATTCGCCCTGCTGACTTCATGCCTTCGTACAAACCATAGATAGACATCCAGGTCAGGTTAAGACCAATGTCGTTTAACAACAAACCCTCAACGTAGTTTTCTTCCTTGGCAACGAGATACATCCCCAATATGCCGCCCATACTGGTTCCAAGCACATCCAAACGCGGTTTAGGTTCGCCACGGCCAAAGACTTCCTGACGAATAAATGCTTCGATGTCCGATAAATACAAGGACATGCAATAGCCACTGTCCGAAGGCAGTGGATCTGAGTCGCCACGTCCGCAAAGGTCGAGGCTAATGACCCGCAAACCTTGGGTAGCGCTTGCTGCACGTAGCAAGGGGTGGAAGCTGGCGCGGGTTTCTAAAAGGCCCGGCAAACACAGTAATACCCGCGGACTATTGGCCTCGCCAACTTGGCTAAAAGCCAATCTGCGGCCATTTGGAGCAACTTTCATCGCCAAATTACTAAAAGTACTCATAATTAACCTTTAGTAATACTCAAGTATTACTTTAAAAATTGCCAAAATCAACAAAATTGATACTATTGAACTAAATCGGAGGTAGAAATGAAACTTTTATCTATTAATAGGGCTTCTAGATCGAATCGTAGATTATGGACGCTAGCGCTGGCTGGAATACAACTTTCTTTAGCTACTTTTGGTAGTTTTGCTCAATCTTTGCCAAAACTGATGAATTCAGCATTACTCAGCCACCCCAGCATCGCTTCGCAAAGGGCGCAGATGCAAGCCGCTGAAATCGGCATAGAAACCGCCAAATGGCAATATTTCCCAACCCCAGCCATCAGCACTGAACGCGTCAATGCCGCCAATGGTGACCCTTTCTACAGCGGCGACAAAAACGTCACCACCGCTCGACTGCAGCAACCGCTTTGGACCAATGGCCGCTTAACCGCTGGCAAAGAAAAAGCGCAAGCCACGCTTGCTTACGAAACTGCAGAACTGAACGAAACCAGCTTGCAAATCAGTTTGAAAGTCACTCAAACCTACGCTGACTTACTCGCATCCCATTGGCGCATGCAGTCAACAGAACAAAGTCTGGCCACTCACCAAAAACTGCGTGAACAAGTGCAACGCCGAGTGGATTTAGGTGCTCAGTCAGACGCTGACTTGCAACTCGCCCAAACCAGACTGGACTCTGTGAAGTCAGACCTTAGTGCAGCCCGAGCCCGGGTGGAGAGTTACGCCGTTCGCCTGAGACAACTTATTGGTCAGCCTATCCACATAAATGAACTACTCGTTAATTTGTCAGCGCCGCTAAATTTGCCAATTTCGCAAGACAGTGCCTTGGAAACTGCACTGGTAATCCACCCCACCATCAAAAAAGCACGCGCACAATCTCAAATCCAAGAAGCCATCGTAGAAGAAAACCGATCCGCCTTACTTCCCGACGTGTATTTGCGCGCAGAACGTCAGTACGGTGCTTTTTCAATGCAAACCAGCAACACATTCCAAGATCGGATTTTTGTTGGGCTGAGCACACAACTCGGTGCTGGTTTATCTGTTTTAAGCAATGTCAAAGCGGCCCAAGCAAGAAGCCTTGCTGCAAAAGAAGAGGTGCAATCGCAAACCTTGTCTATCACCGAACAAGTACTCACCGATTACGCACAAGCTGTAAGACTGACAGAACAAACCCAAGCGCTTGAATCCGCTTTGGCATCGCAAGAGCAAGTCATGCTGTCACACGACCGCCAGTTTTTAGCGGGTCGTAAAAGTTGGACCGAAGTGCTCAACGCCGCACGCGAACTTTCACAAGCGCAAGCACAACTCACAGACATCAAAGCCAATCACATCGCAGTGTCTTGGCGACTAGCGCTCTTTGTGAGTGGCCTAGACATCGTCAATAACCTTTAATGAACCCCTGGAGACAAGCATGGAAGACGTGAAGAATGTTCAACTTTTACCCTGCCTAGTCCGACTAGCGCAGTTGCAATCGGACAACCTAGACCGTCTTGCATTACGCGAAGCGGTAGAGACCGCACAAGACAACACGCCAGATGATGCCAAAGCGCAGATTCGCTACATCACCAAGCAACTTCGTCTGCCTGCTGCACGCTGGAAACCAGAACCGCAACTTGACAGCGCACCAGCTCTTTTATGCCGCATAGAACCCTATTTTGGTATTGAGTGGGGCTTGTTACGTGGCAAAAACGCCCAAAACCAATGGATCAGTGAATGGTGGGACAAACACGCCAGTCGCTGGGTCGAGCGCGCAGACGATGCACTACCCGACCACCACGCCATTTCACTCAAACTCAGCCAACCTTATGTGGCGAGCAAAAGCCCCGTATTTCGTCTTATCTTGGACGAGTTGCTGACGCACCGGCGCATTATTCGCGAGACGGTATTAGCCAGTCTTATTGCCACCGTCTTAGCACTGGCCATTTCGTTTTTTAGTATGCAGGTGTATGACCGGGTGATTCCATCGTCTGCCATGCAAACGCTATTGGTACTAACTTTGGGCGTACTGATTGCCATCTTTTTTGAATGGCTAATTAAACATGTACGTAGCCATTTGTACGAAGATTTGATCGACCAGGTCGACCAGCGTCTTGCACGCACCGTGTATTTGCGCTTTCTGTCTGTCCGCTTAGACCAAATGCCACAAAGCGTCGGTGCTTTGGCTTCACAAATGCGCGGCTACGAAACCATCCGCGGCTTCTTGACGTCGATGACCACTAACCTAATGGTAGACGCCCCGTTTGCACTATTCTTCGCCGGCGTCATCGCCTTAATTGCAGGGCCGCTGGCACTCATCCCAACATTTTTCTTTTTTGTGTCCTTAGCCATTGGTTTGTTTTATCGCAAACGTTTAGAAAATATTGCCAAGCAAGCCATGGCCGCAAGTAATTTAAAAACGGGTTTGTTGGTAGAGACCATCGAAGGCGCTGAAACCATCAAAGCAGGCCAAGGCGGATGGCGCATGCTCACCCGTTGGATGCGCACCACAAATGACGCACGCGAAAGCGAATTGGAAATGCGCAACATCAGCGAGCACTCGCAGCACCTCGCCGCATCGTTCCAACAGGTCTCATATGTATTGATGGTCGCCTATGGCGCCTATTTGGTCACGCGCAGCGATATCAGCCAAGGTGCTTTGATTGCATGTTCTATTTTGTCGGGCAGGGTGTTGTCCGCAGTTTCTATCATTCCTGGACAAATTGTGCAGTGGTCGCATGCCAAAGCTGCTTTGCAAAGTTTGGACAAATTGTGGTCTCTTGAAGACGACCACCATGGCCAATCGCAACCCATTGCGATAGAAAACATTCGCGGCGAATACCATTTAGAAAATATTACCAGCCACTACCAAGGAAGCCGTGCGTTGATGGTGTCGCAACTCACCATCCGACCTGGTGAAAAAATTGGTATCTTGGGCCCTGTGGGTTCAGGTAAGACCACTTTATTGCGCGTGCTGTCTGGCATGTTCAAACCGCAAGAAGGTCGCGTGTTGCTAGACAGCATTGACCTCGCGCATATCGATAAACCACTATTGGCCGAACACATTGGCTACGTACAACAAGACGGCCGGCTCTTCTCTGGCACTTTGCGCGACAACCTCATCTTGGGCCAAGTCGACCCTGGTGACGAAGCCATATTGGAAGCCGCGCGCAAAACAGGTTTGATGCAAACCGTCATCACACCGCATCCGCATGGATTGCAACGCACCATCTATGAGGGTGGCACTGGCTTATCTGGTGGTCAACGTCAACTGGTCAACCTCACCCGTACGGTGTTACGCCAACCCAGCATTTGGTTGCTAGATGAGCCCACCGCGTCGATGGACCGCAACACCGAGGCGCACATGACGCAAACCCTCAAAGATGCCATCCAACCCACAGATACCTTGGTGCTTGTGACACACAAAACCGAGATGCTGGACTTGGTCGATCGCCTCATTGTTGTCTACAACCACCAAATTGCACTCGATGGCCCTAAACAAGATGTGTTGCGGCAATTGCACAACACACGCCCAGAAGCAGCAAACAACACCACCCACTTACGCCAAGCCTAAAACAGGAGTTACACCATGCGTTTCACTGTGAAATCTTTTGATGCTGCAAGTCTTAGTTGGTTACTCACCACCACCAACGTGATATTTTTACTACTACTCGTATTTTTGGGCTGGGCCGCATTCTTTGAATTAGACCAAGCTGTACGTGCACAGGGCAAGCTGATTCCGGCAGACCACACACAAATCATTCAAGTGGCAGATGGCGGAGTGCTCTCGCGTGTACTCGTCAAAGAGGGCGACACCGTGGTCAGTGGCCAGCCTTTGGCAGAACTAGAAAAAGAACGCGCCAATGCATCTTTCACGGAAAGCCGCGCCAAACAAGCTTCTTTGGAAATTGCGCTCATCCGCGCACAAGCGGAGGCAGATCAAAAGACTCCTTACTTCGGAAAAGACTACGTCGACTTTCCGCAATTCCAAACTTTGCAGATGGCTTTTTACAACCAACGTAAACGCAGCTTGTCGCAAGACTTAGACAACCTGTCTGAAACTATTGCATCTGCGCAACATGAGTTAGAACTAAACAAAAAACTCTTCACCACAGGCGACACCAGCCAACTCGAAGTGATGCGTGCGCAACGGCAAGTGACAGAACTGCAAGGCCGTATCAATGCGGTGCGCAATAAATACCTACAAGACGCCCGTGCGGAAGCCGCAAAAATTGCCGAAGATCTATCCACCAACTATTACAGACTACAAGAACGCCAAAGCGTTTTAGACCACACCACCATCACTGCACCAGTGGCAGGCGTTGTGAAATACCAACGCGTCACCACCATCGGTGGCGTGCTACGGCAAGGCGACGAGTTGATGCAAATTTCTCCGACTGATACCGAGCCAGTGTTTGAAGTCAACATCAACCCAGCAGATATCGGTCAATTAAAAGCAGGACTGCCCGCCACGATTCGGTTAGATGCATTTGACTATTCCATTTACGGTGTGTTGCACGGAACCTTGCGCTACATCAGCTCTGACACCCTCACCGAACAAGGTCCCAATGGCCAAACCAATACCTTCTACCGCGCACAGGTCAGTTTGCATGCGGATGACGCCAAGAAGCACCCAAAACTCACCGCAACCATGCTCAAACCGGGCATGACAGCCACCGTCGACCTCAAAACGGGTGGACGCTCAGTGCTGAAGTACCTCATCAAGCCTGTTTATAAGGCTTTTGGTGGTGCAATGACAGAAAAATAGTAATAATTATTTAACCATAAACTAAATTTGAGTAATTTAAAATGCAAAATTCTTCAGATCCTACACTCGCAACAAACGTTAATCCCCAAAGTTTTAAGTCCCAACTTAAGAAACTTTCTGGCAAATCTCAGTCTCGCAAGGCGTCCAAAACAGGTAGCGCGGTTGATGGAGTCGTTAATTCCAAAACAGCACAAACCAAGCCTCAAGTTACAAAAATAAAGCGCCTTTCGGGCCAAGAAGAACCAGACAACGAGAACGACAGTTCTCAAGACCACGCAAGTAAGAGCGCATCAGCAGATGTTTCTACCAACAACCTGCTGCCTACTAATAAGGAAGGGGCCGATGTTGGTGCTGACAGTGTTACCCCAGTTTCCAATAGCGTGCGTATCGCCAGCTTATCCATGAATGAACCACAAGATAGCGCCAAGCTTTTCAATACTGCCTTTGAAAGCCAAGCGGACACTATCGTTGCTCAGGCATCTATGGAGAGCACCGCAACTATTCCAGCAGTTGCATCCGCACCATCGTTCAGCTTATCAGGTTTAGGAGCCGGACTTGGAGGCTTAGCCCTCGCTGGTGGCAAAGGGGGTTCATCTGGCAGCAGTGCAAGCTCATCGTCGACTACAGCCACACCTACCGCATCAGCATCTATATCTTTATCTGGATTTATCGCAGCAGGTCCGATCATCAACCCCGACGGACTCAAAGTAGAAGCCTTTGATGCCAGCGGCAATCTTTTAGCGTCTACCACCAGCATTCAAGCGGACGGTACTTTCACTGTCAATTTGAATAACTCCTATACCGGCGTTATCAAAGTTGTTGTCAGCGATACCAATGGAAACACCGCCAACTTTGTAGATGAGGCGACTGGGCGAGGTAAGAGTTTTGGTGCTGATCCTTTAGTCACCATTTTTTATCTGCCTGCAGGCCAAACCACTTTCAGCGTCAATATCAACCCACTCACCACTGAAGCTGCAAACAATGTCATGGCAGCTCTTAGAAACGACTTAACAAAAGCCACGAGTGCAGTCATCAGTAGCGCCAATCTTGACATTGCAACCAAGTATGGGATTTCAGATGCATCGAATCAAGAAGAGTTATTAACCGATCCACCCTTATTACTCATCGATTCAAAAGGAGTAATGAACCCAAAATTTGACCCTTACGGCTTGGCATTGGCTATTAAATCTGTTGTGGACGATAACCCCAGCATGTCAATGAAAGATGCTGTCATAGCTCTAGCTCAGAACCCACTTTATTCAGGATGGTCAGATGGCCCCACAAATTGGGCCAGTCTTATATATGGATTTGGTGCAGGATTTTTGAAAAACAGTGAACCAACAGGCGATCCCTCTATTTCAGGAAATGCAACGCAAGGCCTACTATCTGGAACTCTAACAGTTGTGCAGCAAGGCAACGCCCTCACCGCTTCCTCCGCCAACATCCTAGATGCTGACGGTATGCCCAATGCCGATGCGATTTCATACCAGTGGCAGGCATCATCTGACAGCGGCTCTACTTGGTCTGATATTGCTGGCGCTTCAGGTACCAACGCCACCACCTTCACCACCTCCCAAGCGCAAGTGGGTAATCAAGTTCGCGTAATCGCAACTTACACGGACAACTTTGGCAAGGCTGAGATCGTTACTAGCAAACCCACTCTTGCCATCGTTAATGTCGACGACGCACCAACAGGCGAACTCAAAATTTGGAGTAGCCCCCTAACTGGAAGGATAGAACTTAATAACTCTGCTAACGTCGAACCTCTATACGTAACTTCTAATATCAACGACCTTGATGGCCTGCCTATTGAGATTTCTTATAAATGGCAAGCCTCACCCGATGGCGGTATTAATTGGCTAGACATTTCTGGGGCTAATTCAACGTTTACAAGCGCATCTGCTGACCCTAATCTTAAAAATTTTTTTTCTCCTACCCCAGATCTTGTTGGAAAAAACCTCCGGTTAGTTGCTAACTATATTGATAGTTTTGGTCATTCTGAAATAGTAAAAAGCCTAGCGACGGAAAGCGTCACAGGTTTAGAAATTTCTGGCATTCCAATGCAAAACCAAACCTTCACTGCATCAGAGAATTTTTCAGCTATTTCTGGTAGCAAGATTGGATCAATAGTTGATATTTACGAATGGTTTGAGTCATCAGATGGCGGCAACACTTGGTTTATGTGTGTAGAACCACAACTGCTCCCCACTTTTACCTTGACCCAAAATCATGTTGGTAAGAGGATCCGCGTAGTTAGTACTGGATTAAATAAAGATGGACTACCTGAAAGTGTGGCGAGCTCGGCCTCTTTAGTCATTGCTAACGTCAATGATATGCCAACAGGTAAACCCTTTATTTCGGGAAGCGCAACGCAAGGCCTACTCTCTGGAACTTTCACAGCTGTGCAGCAAGGCCAAACCCTTACCGCTTCATCCACCAACATCGCAGATGCTGACGGTATGCCCAATGCCGATGCGATTTCTTACCAATGGCAAACCAAAATAAGCCCAGCTGCGGCTTGGACTGATATCACTGGCGCATCCGCCTCCACTTTTACCACCACCCAAGAT
>SYDB01000074.1 GCA_005786815.1 Burkholderiales bacterium | reverse complement strand
TTGGACGACGGTCGTTTGACCGATGGACAAGGTCGTACCGTCGACTTTAAAAACACCGTCATCGTGATGACCTCCAACATTGGCTCGCCCATCATCCAAAGCATGGTCGGGCAAGATCCACAAGACATCAAAGACGCGGTGTGGGATGAACTCAAAACGCATTTCCGTCCTGAGTTTTTAAATCGCATTGACGAGACAGTGCTATTCCATGGCTTGGATGCCCAGCACATCGCGCGGATTGCCGATATCCAGTTGGGTATCTTGTCTGCGCGCTTACGCAAGATGGATCTATCGCTTGAAGTGTCGCAACAAGCTTTGGCTGAACTAGCTAAAGTTGGATTCGACCCTGTTTATGGTGCCAGGCCCTTAAAGCGTGCGATTCAGCAGCGGATCGAGAATCCGCTGTCCAAACTTCTCCTCGAAGGCAAATTTATGCCTAAAGACGGGATTGCGATCAGTGTGGACCCCGTTCGCGCTCCTGGAGAGTTCGGCTTTACAAAGGTGGCTGCGGCGGCATAAGCCTCTGTCCCTTGGCTGACGTGCTTTCAGAGCGCAAAGGGTAGGATCACGCCCCATGACTACGATCACCCAGAAAGATGCCACATGGCAAGAAGATGCCACGGTGATTGGATTGGTGAGTCTTGCGCATGCCAGTTCTCACTTCGCGCATCTGCTCTTGCCTCTGATGTTTCCCAAATTCATAGAAACATTCGGCTTTAGCTACTCCGAACTCGGTTTGCTAATGTCGGTATTTTTTGTGGTGTCAGGCGTTGGTCAAGCATCTGCGGGTTTCTTAGTCGATCGTTTGGGCGCTAGGCCTGTCATGTACTTTGCTTTGGCTTCGCTTGCGTCGGCATGTTTGGCTGCTTCTTTTGCACAAAGCTATGTTGGATTGATGGTGGCTGCCGCGTTATTTGGGGTGGGCAATGCTTCCTTCCATCCTGTGGACTTCACCATCCTCAACCAAAGGGTGTCTTCTGCTAGGTTGGGATATGCCTTTAGCGCGCATGGATTGACGGGCAATCTGGGCTGGGCAATCGCGCCCCTCTTTATGGTCGGCATCAGCAGCTTGTATGACTGGCGCACCGCATATGTGGCTGCTGCTTGCGTGTTTTTCAGCATCTTGGCATTGTTGGTTTGCAAGAGTGATGCCATCCTGACCCAAGCGGTGAGCCGGCAAGCAAACGATCCCAATGCGGCGCATTCCCTCGCATTTTTGAAAATTCCTGTGGTGTGGTGGTGCTTCGCTTTTTTCTTTCTTTCTACGATGACGTTAGCCATCGTGCAGACTTTCTCTGTCTCCATCTTGCAAGCCATGCACCAGGTGAGTTTTGAGGCGGCTACGCTGACCTTGACCGCCTACATGCTGTGTGCGGCTGCAGGTATGTTTTTGGGCGGCTTTGTGGCTTCGCGATGGCCTTCGCACAGCGATAAGGTGGTGGCGACCTGCATGACTGCTGCCGCCATCTTGATGGCTTTATGCGGCAGTGGTTGGTTCAATGAAACTACAGCCATGGTGATCTTGGCCTCTACGGGCCTCGCCATTGGTGTAGGCGGCCCTTCGCGCGACATGATGATCAAAAAAGCCACGCCTAAGGGCGCCACGGGGCGCGTCTACGGCATGGTTTATTCTGGCCTCGACGTAGGCTTTGCAACTTCGCCCTTGGTGTTCGGTGTTTTCATGGACCGCGGTTGGTACGGACTCACTTTGGTGGGCGGTGCCTGTGTCATGTTGTTAAGTGTCTTGGTGGCTTTGGGCGTGGGTAAGCGCTCCCAAGTAGTGAAAAACAGTTGAAGAATTTAGGAAGACAAAAAATGAAGAAACAAATTGCAGGCCATTTATTGGTGGAGTGTTTGGTCGAGCAAGGCGTGACCCACGCTTTTGGCGTGCCAGGGGAGAGCTATTTGGCGGTGTTGGACGGCTTCCATGCGTACCGTGACCAAATTCAATTTGTGATCAACCGCCAAGAAGGCGGCGCGGCCTATATGGCTGACGCGCAAGGGCGTTTAAGCGGCCGTCCAGGCATTTGTTTTGTCACGCGCGGGCCTGGGGCTACCAACGCATCTGTAGGCCTCCACACGGCCTTCCAAGACAGCACGCCGATGATTTTGTTTGTAGGCGACGTGGGCAGCGACTTTCGAGACCGCGAAGCGTTTCAAGAGTTGGACTACTTCAACTTCTTTGGCCCCAGTACCCGTGGCATGGCCAAGCGGGTGGAGCGCATTGACGACCCTGAGCGCGTGCCTGAATATGTAGCCCGCGCTTTTGCTACTGCCATGAATGGACGGCCTGGGCCTGTCGTTGTGGTCTTGCCGGAAGATATGTTGGTGCGCGAGGTCACGGCACGTCCTGTGCCTCGGGTTGAAGCGGTGCAGGCTTGGTGCGATCCAGGCGGCTTGCGTCAATTGCGCGAGATGCTGTTGGCCGCAAAAAAGCCTTTTGTCATCGCCGGAGGCAGTGGCTGGACTCCGCAGTCTGCCCAAGCCTTGCAGCGCTTTGCCGAAAACTGGAAGTTGCCAGTCGGAAACGCCTTTCGCTTTCAAGACACCTTTGACAACCACCATCCTCTGTATGCAGGCGATGTGGGAATCGGTATCAATCCCAAGCTAGCGCAGCGGGTGCGCGACAGCGATTTGATTTTGGCCATCGGCACCCGTTTGGGCGAAATGACGACCAGTGGTTACACCTTGTTGCAAGCGCCCAAACCTACCCAGAAATTGGTGCATATCCATTCCAGCGCGGAAGAACTCAACCGTGTCTACCACGCTGACTTGGCCATGATGGCCACGATGAATGCGGCGGCGCGTTCCTTAGAAGTGCTCGACGCGCCTAAAGATGTGCCGTGGCAAGCTTGGACGGCAGAGGCCAATGCTGATTACGTCGCCAATATGCAGCCACAGAAGTTGCCAGGTGACATTGATATGCCCGCCATTATTGGTGTTATCAGCAAACTGTTACCTGACGATGCGGTCTTGACGAATGGTGCTGGCAATTTTTCTGGCTGGTTGCATAGGTTTTACAAGCACCGCGGCTTGTCGCATGGGCACAAAGTACAACTTGCCCCGACTTCGGGTTCCATGGGCTATGGCGTGCCTGCCGGTATTGCAGCCAGTATCTTGACGGGGCGCACCGTTTTCACCATTGCGGGCGACGGCGACTTTTTGATGAATGGTCAAGAGTTGGCGACGGCGGTACAACATGGTGCTAAGACCATCATTGTGTTGCTCAACAACAGTGTGTACGGCACGATTCGCATGCACCAAGAGCGCGACTACCCCAATCACTCTAGCGGTTCGTATTTGAAGAACCCAAGCTTCGCGCAGTTGGCCCAAGCCTATGGCTACGCGGGCGTGCGCATTACCCGTACCGATGAATTTGAGGCGGCTTTTAAGGCGGCCATAGATCGCAAAGAAGGGACTTTGATTGAGGTGATGATCGATGAAGACGTGATCACGACGCGCGCCTCGCTCACTACGATCCGTGAGGCGGCTATTGCTAGGCAAGGCAAATCTAAGTAGCGTTAACGCAAGAGCAGGGAAGAACTCAAAAGCTAGCGTGAGTGCAAATAAGCTCAGCGCTATGGCTTAGGGGTTGAGGGCAAAAGAAAAAGGCTGCCAAGGCAGCCTTTTTCTATGGAAGACCTAGTGCTTAGCTCAGGTGTTTGCCAATCAAGCCAGCCAATTCGAACATGGTGACTTGTTTTTTGCCGAATACGGCTTTGAGTTTCTCGTCAGCGTTGATGTTGCGCTTGTTGACAGAGTCTTGCAGGCCGTGCTTCTTGATGTAGATCCACAACTTGCTGACCACTTCTGTACGGGGTACAGGTGTGGCGCCGATGACAGCAGCCAATGCGGCGCTAGGAGTCATGGCTTTCATGAACGCAGCGTTGGGCGTGCGCTTTTTAGCAGGAGCCTTTTTAGCGGGGGCTTTTTTCGCTACGACTTTTTTAGCGGGAGCTGCTTTCTTTGCAGCAGGTTTTTTAGCAGGAGCGGCTTTTTTAGCCGGTGCTTTTTTTGCAGTTGCCATTTTTGATTTCCTTCTTGAAGTGATTTTCGTAACTCGGTCTAAGACGAATCTTCCGAGCGGGCTTGATGCTACTGGAGAAAATTGCCGTTTCCAAGGGAAAAAGCATATTTTTCACTCGAGAGCGTAAGTTTTTTCGAGGTAGAAATTTGCGGTAATTGACGTGTTGTTCGTGATTGGCTTGTTGGTAATTTCATAATGCAATAAATTCATTTCGAATTACAAAATTAGAAAATCGTGAACCGATAAAAAATTATCATATAGTGATAAATAAACTTCATAATTCAAAAAAATTAAAATAAGTTATTGATAAATATAAGAAAAATAAAATTCTTATATAAGACATATGATGCGATTTAACTCTTCTATAAGACTTAAACTGATCACCATGCTGCGCCCCAACAAGAGTGCTGACATGCGTTTCTTTTTAACCTTTAGGAGTGAAAAATGCCCCAATCCCTTAACGAACAACTTAGCCGCACCCAGCAAATTGCCGCCTTAGAGAAAGACTGGGCCACCAACCCCCGTTGGAAAGGCGTCAAACGCGGTTACAGCGCTGCGGACGTAGTGCGCTTGCGTGGCAGCGTGCAGATCGAACATTCATTGGCCAAGCGCGGTTCAGAAAAACTCTGGCGCCTGATCAACGGCGAAGCCAAAAAAGGCTACGTCAATTCCTTTGGCGCCATTTCTGCAGGGCAAGCCATGCAGCAAGCCAAAGCTGGTTTAGAGGCTGTGTATCTGTCGGGCTG